>JAADGW010000015.1 GCA_013152145.1 Deltaproteobacteria bacterium | reverse complement strand
CAATAGCTGTTGTAATCAGGGGTTTGCGAGCCATCGGCAAACGCAGCCGCCACACCACCCGGTTCATAGCCACCCCCACCGCCGGCATACAACGGTGGCTGATAACGATTGTTATAATTGGCCATCGTTTCAGCCGGCTGATCCCCCCAGAGACTTTCGTGGTCATCCGGCCGGCTGATGGCGGTAAACGTCGGATCGGTCACGTTTGCCCGGTTGCGTCTGGCCCGATGCGGATTATGGCAGGCATCACAGGGCGCAGAGGAGGAGGAAAATTTGGGGAATTTTTGAGCAAATTTCCAGACATCATAAAGGTTGTGATTCGAACCTTCCGGGCTGGTCGACACTTGATTGAACGCCTCCATAATTGAAAGCGGACCGCCGCTTGACAACCCACCAAAGTTACGCGAGTAATCGAAATTTCCCATGCTGGCCGCAGAGGCCTGCAAAGAGCCGGCCAGCGAATGGCAGTAAAAACAGAACAGATCGGCCTGCTGATAAGGGCCCTGTTGCCGGGTCGGATCGAAAGGCGGGGCGAACAGGGCAAAAGCCGAAGGGGCATTGTTCTGCGGTTGCGGCTCGCGGCCGTCGATGCTGGCGTGCTGCTCGTGGCAATGAGCACAGTTACCGGTGACATAGGGTCCGGGTGCCGAGATCGACGCAACCTGCCGTTTCACTCCATAGAGTTTGTCACCATGGGCGGAATCGCTGTACGGCCCGGCAACAGCAACAGCAACGGTTACGACCAACAGCAGACTGAGCAGCAGCACAGCTCTTTTCACAACCTCAGACATTTTCAATCCTTGCTGGTATGGCAGACAACACACTCACCGATAGTATTGGCATAATCCCAGCGCAGCAGCTTGGCGTAGGGACTGCCATGGCTGCGGTGGCAGGAAAGGCAGGTCACGATCGTGTCATCCTGAAAGGTTACCTGGCTGACCGGAGCAGAGACATCGACACTGGCAACCGGAACGGCAACCTGATATTGCTTCGTCACCCCGCCGTAGCCGCGCACCTCGGAATCAAAGTCGGTATTTCCCATATCAAAATCGACCGGATGTCGCAACCAGCCGCTGCTGCTGTTGCCGTCACTGTGAAAACGGTTGTGGCAGCGCATACACAAGGAGCTGATTGTGGCGTTATCCCGCAAACCATCCGTCCCGCGGTACTGATTATGCGCAGTCGCGGTCGGTGTTAATTCCCACTCGGGATCCTCAAAACCGGCAATCCCCACCAGCATCCGGTAACCGGTGGCCGGTTCTGTGCCGGGCGCAGTAATCGCGCCACTGACATTCGTATGATGGCCGCCGGCGATCGCCGCCGCCGCAACCGCCTCGTTGTGACTCCCGTGACAACCGTAGGTTCCGGCACAAGTAACCTGCTGCCCTGCCGGCCAGGAGCCCCCCCCGGGGACACTGCCGTCAGCGGCCGCGAGAGTCCCGTCAAACCCGGGCGGTACCGACAAAACGGGATCAGCAGCGGCTAAACCGACAACATTGTGCCCCTTGTTGTTATCACCGCCGGCAACCCAGAAAAAATTGCCGCCGGCCAGGGTATTGGTGTTCGCCTCGGTGCCGGTCGCCGCATAAACCGGCGCGACAGAAGACATCACATAGGGCATCCGGCCGGGAGCGTTGCTGCCGGTATGACAGCCGACACAGTCGGTGACCAGCAGAGCGCTGTAGGGGCCGGCATTCCCCCAACTGCTGAGCGCCTGTCCCCCCTGGCTGTAATGCATGGTGTGACAATCTGAGCAGTGGCGCCCCACCAGCAGAGAGAAGGCCGGTGTCCCCCACAACAGGCAGAATAACAGTGCAAGCGACGCCGGCAACAAAAAACGGTCCACAAAAGATGACGTTCGGTCAACAAGGACCGGCCTGTTTGTCTTCTGAAATTTTTTCATGTTGCTCCGCCGCTGTTTTGTGGTTATCGGGTCAGGATATCGACCCGGACGTTACCTTCATCGACGATACACAGCCGCTGGTCCCAGTCGAACAGCAGGTCCTTGGGATACCAGAGTTGTCCGTGGCGTTTCCCCTTACCGAGAAAATCAAAACGTTTTTCCCCTTGAGGACCGAACACCTCAACGGTACCGGCATGCCGATCGAGCACGTAAAATTGGCCGGCCGTATCGACTTCCAGGGCAACCGGGAACTGCAATCCCGTCAGAGCAATGCGCTGTTCAAATTGATTGCCATCACCAAACCGATAGATTTTTCGCGCCAGACCGTCGAGAGCCCAGATATCGTGTCCTTTCAGTTTAAAATCGACAAACCCGCGAAAGCTCTCGTCACCGCTGTAATTCCGGACCACCCGCAGGTCATCATCAAGCCGCAAAATTGCCCCGCGGCGCTGGTCGAGGACGAATAATCGGTTCTTGGCGTCGACGGCAACCTTGGCCGGTCTTATCACCGTGCCGTCCGGATAGCTCGGCTGATAGTGCTGAACTTTCTGCTGCCGCGGGTTGATATAGAGCAGTTTATTGTCGCCCCGGTTAACCACCCAGAGAACCCCGGTCGAGGTCCTGGCCATCGACAGCGGCGTTTTCAACTCCCCTCCGGCATTGAAGGCAGCAAGAAACTTGCCATCCTTGTCAAAAGACACCAATTGCCCAAGCCCGGCATCGACGACATAGTAACGCTGCGCGACAGCATCGATAAAAAGTGCGCTCGGCAAAGTAATTTTAACCCCGGAGTCGGCTGCCGGTAATTGCCGCAGGTAGTTCCACGGTCCGGCCGCCGATACCGACCCGCACAGCGACGAAATCAGCACCAGTACAACAAAGTATATTTTCACAGACAACTTGATTTTCATCCCTGTATCTTTCATCGGTCGCCTCCCTAATAGCTCTGGTGACATTGCACGCAAAGACCGCGCTCACCACTACCGCGCAGGAAATAGCGATAATTCGACCCGGTATTGCTATTGTGGCAGGTCAGACAATCCATCGGCTGATTATTGCGCGGATCGATGGCATCTGCACCAAGCGGATGGGTGAACCCCTTGTGCTGGTCATGGCAGAGGTCACAGACATTTTCCCCCTGTTTCAGCATCGCCGGACCATTCGTTCCATGTAGATTATGGCAATCGGAGCAACTATTCCAGCCGGAGTGTTTATACAGATTCTTTTCCCGCTGCGCAAAGGTATCAGCATGGCAATCCCGGCAAACATCGCCGATATTTTCCGGCAACAACCCTTTTCGGTCGCCGACATGCGGATTATGACAGGTAACACAGGGATTCTCCCGCCCGGCAATCCCGAGGTGGTTATGAGCATAGTTGAAGCTGCTCAGGACATCAGCGTGACACTGCAGACAGCTGTCGATACCGAGATCACCGCCATGGCAGACTTGACAGTTCTTTTCGGCAAAGGGCGCGTGGCTGACACTCCGCAGCAGCGATTTTTCTTTCCCGCCGTGCGGGTTATGACAGGCCAGGCAGTCCATCGAGGTCAGGTCCCTGCCGAGATGTTCAGTCTTCAACTTTTTAGTCACGTCGTGACAACCGAAGCACAGCTCGCTGCCGACATTCTTGAGTAGACGGTTATCATCACCGCCATGCGCGGCATGACAGGCGTTGCATTGCCCTCTGCTGAACGGCGGATGGCTGACCTGATATTTTTTCCGCGTCCCTTCGTGACACTCAAAACAGAGTTCTCCAACGGATTTTTTCAGCAGATTTTGCTGTTCTGAAGCATGTGGAGAGTGACAACTTGAACAAAGGCCGTCCCGTACCGGGGCATGTAAAAAGGGCTTGCTGCGGACGGTTTCGGCGACCTGTTCGTGACACTCCAGGCAGAGATCCTTTTCCTGGCGGAGCAACAACTTCTTGTAGCGTGACACATGGGGCCCGTGACAACTGAGGCAGTCCCCGTCCGCCACCGGGGCATGAACTACTCGCCCCTTGAATTCAGCAGCATCGTGACACTTGAAGCAATTCACGGCCATCGCCGCCACCGGCAGGAGGAGGACAACCGACAGCAGAATCAGTATTTTTGTGAGTTTATTCAGTAACATCGTCATTTATCTCCCCCGGGATGGCAGGAAATACAATCACCATCAGCAAAAGGTGCATGTTTCACCGGCAAGGTCAGGGATGCGTCCGGACCGCCATGTGGATCATGGCAACTCAGACAACTGTCTTTTCCGGGAGTCACCCCCTGATGACTTTTCGTCAGGGTCGCGGCATCGATCGCATGGCAGCCGGAGCAGATATCAGCATCGGTCATTTTGCCCGGGCTCAGCTGCGGGGTGTGCGGATCGTGGCAGGCACCGCACTGCCCTGCGACCGCCGGTGCGTGGCCGACCCCGTTGGCCCAGTAGCGGTCGACATTGTGACAGCTCAGGCAGAGCTCCGGCAGTTCCTTCAGCAGGTAGTTTTTCTCATCGTTGCCGTGCGCATGATGACACACCGAACAGTTCTGATGGCCGCCGGGGGTTCCCGCCGGAGGCCGCCGGTCAGCGTGACAACCGACACACAGGTCCTTGGAATCCTTGGCTAACAGAAACGGCAGGACACTGCCGTGCGACACATGACAGAGTTCGCAACGGCCTTCTTTAAACGGTTTATGCCGAGCTGTCTTCCGTTCGGTTTCAATTGTCCCGTGGCACTTGCCGCAGATATCCGCTCCGGAACCGCGCAAAAGATCCTGGTTTTTGCCACCATGCGGCGCATGACAGGCGGAACATTCTCCGGCAACGAAAGGACGGTGCAGATTCGGCAGCCCGAGATCTTCACCGACGACCTGATGACAGTCACCACACAGGGTCCGCTGGTTTTTGACCAGCAGCCCGGCATATCGGCTCTCGTGCGGCAAATGACAACCGAGGCAATCGCCGTCAGCAGCCGGCTGGTGGGGCACGGGCTGCTGCTGTGCCTTATCTTCATGGCAATCGAGACAGAGTTTGTTGCCCGGCTTGCGCAACAGTGTCGACTCCCCCGCTGCCGGCAGGTGCGGCCCGTGACAGGACAGGCACTCACCGTCAGCAGCCGGCTGATGCACCGTCCCCGACTGCGCTTTTCCCGATGAGTTGCCGATATACTCGAAGCTGTGGCATTCGAAGCAGAGTTTCTGCGGATCGGTCTTGGTGATCCCGATATAATTACTGGCGTGCGGGCTGTGGCAGGCAAAACAGTCGCCGTCTGCCACCGGGGCATGAGTCTTACTGCTGCGAAATGCAGCTTGCTGCTCATCATGACAACGATAACAGAGGGCCGCGGACGTGTCGGCAATCTTAAACGGTTGCTCCGAGTCGGCCGCCGCATGGCAACTGTCACAATCCTTGGCGGCCACCGGTCGGTGCGTGTAGTCCTTCAGCAGGGCGGGATTATCCGCCGCATGAACGTTGTGGCAATCGGAGCAACCCGTGGCGACGGGGTAACCGCCGTGCTGCTGAATAAACTTCTTTGCTTTAATATCGTGACAATCCTGACAAAGAGCGCTTTCGTCCTTGATCAGCAACTTCTCGACCTTGGAGCTATGGGTTTCGTGACAGGCCTGACAACCCTTCGTCAACGGCTGATGGATAAATGTCCCGGTGAAAAGACCCTGATCATGACACTCAAAACAGAGCTGCTCTCCCGGTTTGTTCAGCAGGTTTTTCTCCGGGGCATTGTGGGGTTGGTGGCAGCTTGAACATTTGCCTTTGCTGACCGGATCATGGAGCAGGGGGTTGTCAACCAACCGCCGGGCGAACGACTGGTGACAACGGAAGCAGAGCTTCGGCTCTTCCTGCTTGAGGTAGGCTCCGCCGATCAGGCCGTGCTTGCGATGACAACCGGCACAATCGCCGGACTTAACCGGCTGGTGCACGACCCCCTGCGAATACCGTTGTTTGTACTCGGGATGACAGTCGAGACAGGATTTTCCACCTTTGGTCGGGGTTACCCCCGGAGCACAGGATTGCAGCAGGGCCGCCATGACGATCAAAAAGAGCCCTCCGAGCCAGAGAAAGACGGTTCTCTGCTTCATGACGCATTCTCCTTCAGCAGTTCAGCATGTAACGACTTCCAATCCGCTTTATTCACTTTGATGACCGACCGTTCCCGCAGCTGCTTCAGATAGCCGTTGCGGATGTCATTAAAAGACTGTTTTTCCAGGGTTTTGACGATCACGTCGCGGACCTTCGCCAATGGAATCACTTCACGCTCAACCCCGCGGATAACTTTAATAAAGTAGGTATTTTCACCGTTCACAACCGTGGCTGTCTGCCCGGAGGAAAGGGATTTGACCGCCTCCTGGATCTCCGGGCGCAAATGCACCAGCGGTTCTTTCTGGGTCGGTACGCCGGCCGGTGAGATCGGCTGCATGACAGCAAAAAAGTCTGCGCCGTTCTTGAGCTTCTCGGAAATCTGCTTGGCCAGTTCCGTCTCGTTGGTGGACACCTGGGCGTATTCGATCATCCCCTCGCGCGAAAATTGCTTCAGGTTTTTCTTGTAGTAGGCTTCAATATCCGCATCGGTCACCTTCACCTGCGGCTTTATCACGGTGTCTTCAAATTCCTTGATCAGGCGATACTTTGAGTAAAAGTCGTAGACATATTTCAGCGGCGGGACCTTTTCATAGTGCCGGTCAAGAGCGGCCTTTTCGGTCAGCACCTGGACCAGGATATCGTTGACAATCCGGTGCTTCGAATCAGCAAAGGCTTCCGCCTGACGCATGGCATGCCCCCTGCTTTTCTGGGTTTTTTCAATCGAGGCAAAAACAAAACCGGCCGGTATCTTCAACTCGCCGATCGTAATCGCAATCTTCTTCGCTGCTGCATCCTTCAGTCCCTCAGGACCGATACTGTCGATCAGGGCCTGATCGACGGTGACCTTGTATTTCCCCTTCAGACGCTCCAGCAGCTGCCGGGTGAGCTGGCCCTCCTGGCGTTTCAGACTCGCGCGGATGAGATTCTGTTTCAGGCTTTCAAAATCCTTGTCGCTGCCGTCCTGACGATCGACCACCTTGAGAAAATAATAGGCATGTCCGTATTTGATCGGTCCGACCGTTTCGCCCTGTTTGAGCGGCAGAACCGCACTCCGCAAAGGCTCCGGAATCCGGGTGTAGCGCATCGGGCCGGTCGACTCCAGTTGCTCGGCAACCTTATCCAGCCCGGCAGCCTCGGCCAGCTTGTCAAACGCGATGCCCTGCGCCATGAACTGGGCGATGACATCGGCCTGCTCTTCCTCCTGCACGGCGACCATCTGCAAATTCAAAATCGGCGTATACTTTTTCAGATAGGCCTTCCAGAGCTCGTCGCGCGGGGGGATGACCTTAAAGGCATCAATCTCCTCCCCCTTGAGTTGCATCAGCGCCCGAACTTTGAGAAAAACACTCAGTTTTTTCTTGTAGTTGGGATTATCAGACAGCTGCATATCGCTGGCTTCCTGAGAAAGCAGCATAAAATCGACAAATCCGTCAACCGAATCAGGTACCGCCATCTTCGGCTCCCGCCATTCTTTCCACCAGTGACGATAGTCCGCATCGGAAAAAGTCTGATCGTTGATCTTGACCAGATAATCCGCCCCCCAGAATGCTGCGACAGCCTGCCCCGGCAAACAAAACAACAGCAGACCGCTCAACAGAATCAGATAACTTTTCAATTGTCTCATCGGCACTTAACTCCCTTGTCGAACCAATCGTTAATGATCTCTTGTGACATTTTCTTTATCAAACCGCTGCTGGTCGTCACCACCCCGAAATGCAGGATTTTACGGTAGTCGTCCCCCCAGCGCTGATGAACACTGTTGAGCAACAACTGACCGGTGCGGGCATCGTACAGATCGATATTCAGGGACAGATAAGGTACCGGCGTACCGCCGTATCGACTTTCCGTCCCCGCATCGACCACGCGCCCCTGAACCACCGCATCAACCTCAAGTTGACTGTTCAGGGCCTCGTAATGATCTTTGTAAAGCAGTGCACCCGGCAACAGCCGGTGGCGCAACAGGAACATGCCGACATTCCCCTCCTGAACCAGATTGAATTGCTGACTCCGCACCAGTTCAGCGGAAAACAGGCGGCTGACCAGCAGGGACAATTCACTGTTCCGGGTCCAGTTTTCAAACGGCATCACCGCAATCCGACAGACATTGGTATCGGCAGAGGCCACAAGCCGGGTCTGCAGCTTCGAATGACCGGCACAACCGGCCAGCAACCCGAGCAGAAGCAACAGAACACCGCAATGTTTAATCCATCCGATCATTAGAAATCCGGCACCCAGGACTTGGCTTTCTGTACTTTAATTTTCTTTTTGACGGCAATAATCGGCAGCTTCTGCCGCCTTATGTGTAGCCGGTTCCCCAACAGGTCTTCACCGCTGATCGTCACCAGGGCATAGCTGACACCTTCCGGCGGGCTGAATTCCAGGATGGCCGGCAACTCTGTCCCTTTCCCCTTGACCAGCAGTTTGCCCGAGGGGGATTGCAGCTTGACCTGCCAGGAGGTCAGGGGGAACTCGTAGTGTCCTTCGACACTCAGGTTCAAGTTGGCCTTGCTGCCGGAGTGGGTAATCCTGGCCAGCACTTTCGGTGCAGAGGCTTGCAACGCAACACGGCGCGTATCAGCGGAACGGTTACCGGCCAGATCCCAGACCCGCAGGGTGATATCGTAAACCCCGTTTGCCAGCATAAACCCATCTGAGCCGCGCCCTTCCCAGACCATCCGTTCCGGCATATCCCCTTCGTACTCCTCATAGACAACCGAATCACCATTGTCTTTCTTGATTTCCAATGACCAACCGGCCATCGGTCGGATATTGCTGATCCGCGGCAGAATCAGGATATGATTTCTGAATGCCAGCCGTTGTCCAACCTTGACCGCTTTTTTAATCTCCATGGATAGACCGGGCGGCTCGTTGATAACTTCGTAGCTGGCAACCGCTTTTATCAGTTTCACCGTCCGCTCGCGACCCCATTCGAGGCGCAGATCGACCTTATAGCTGCCATCTTTCCGCGGGGCGAACCATTCCCCCTGGTAACTGTCGGTGCGCCGATCATATTGCAGGTAACTTTTACCGGCGGCACTTTCGACGGCGATCAGGGTCGGCCGTTTCCCCAGAAAATGAATTTTCAGGGTGCCCTCCACGGCTTGTCCACCCTTGACGTAGCCGGGGGAGAGCTGCAGCCCGAGCAGTTGAAAATCGCGACTTTCCGAAAGCTCTGATTTATGGGCAAGTTTTGCTAATGGCGCCAGTGCTTTCTTAAGCAGCGGTCGAGCCAGGTCCGCCGTCGTTTCCGGCTGGCCGATCCCGAGGATGCGCACCTGCTCGCGAGCGCTGGTCGCCGCCGAAGTGGCCCAGACCGGATTTCCATCCGCGGTATCAAGGGCCGTAAAGGTGACCCCGATTGAAGGTTCGGGGGTATCCAGTTCGGCAATGGTACCGATCAGGACCAGCGGGCTGTCAAACTCAGTGCCGATCTTTTTAACCAGAAAGTCGTCAAGATAATGGTAGCTGCGGATCTTGTTTTTGGCCATGAACAACATGACCTTGTTGCTTGAAACCAGCTCAACCCCCAGCTGTTTCAAGGTCGTTTCCACCGTTTTGGTGAAAGCGAGGTTAACCCCGTTTTCCCCCTTGCTGAGATCGGCCATCGGCAGCAGTACGAGTTTCTGCGCAGGTGCCGGAAAGCTGTCAAAAAGCAGCAGCGCCGCGACCGCGAGAAGAATCATCGCTGACTTATATAACGGCTGAAACAATGGCAAAAGTTACTCCCCCGACAAAGTTGACAGCAATCTCCGGGCAAGCCGGAAACCGACCTGATTGATATCCTCGCTGGCAAACCCGAACAGCCGATCAAAGGTTTTGTAACCGCTCTCACTGCCGCTGGCCTGCCAGATGATCTGACCGGTTTTGACATCAACCAGCCGCAGCGTGGCGGCGATGACCGGATAGGAATAGCTGCCGTTCTGGACCACCTTGAAGTCCTCGACCGCCCCGGCCAGATAAGCCTGAACATTCAACTCCTGCCCCAGCCGCATGGCGGTCGCCTGATCGAGGGTATCCTGCTCCTTCTGCACCAGCTCCTCGCGCAGAAAGCGCTGTGCCTCACCTTTTTCGACCACTTCAAAAAGACCACGGCTGAGAATCTCTGTTGTTATCACATCGCTGAAGCGCTGTTCAGCATATTTGGTTTCGGTGTGATTCTCAAACGGCAGCACCACAACCCGCTTGACATAGCCGAGCCCGAGACTTTCAGCCGCATAATGGCGCGGTGTCGAGGCACAGCCGCTGAGCAAGCCGAGGCAGAGTGTCAGAATCACCAATCCATATTGACGCACGATATTCACCTTCCCCTTCTCGTTTTTCCCGCGGGACCGGAAGATCCCCAATCCAAAAGCGGGAAACACAACTTGTCTGCAGTTAAAAGACCATATTCACTGTGGCATTCATCGCCCAGCTGTCGCCCTTTTCGGCGGTCAGGTAATTACCGGAGGTCTGCAAGGACAGACTCCGACTGATCAACCAGCTCAGCTCAGCAGGGTATTATACTGCTGGCTGGGGTCATCCCCAAAATCGAAAGAAAAACCGAACTGAGACTGCAGTTTTTTACTCCAGAGCCAGTTTGAACTCCCGCTGAACACCGAACGACCCTCTTCAAGCTCACCGTCATAACTGAAATTCAACAACAGCATATCCGACGGCCGGTAACCCAGTGTAAAGCCGTAACTGGTCGCCCGGCCGGTTTCACCGCTGTTTGAAACGGACTCAGTGTAACCGAGATTGGTATTCATATCGACTGAGGGGTGAGATAGGCGGTGGTATTTAATGTCAGCCCATAGCTGTTACTTTCGGTTCCCTCAGCCAGGTCTTTGCTCCGCGACCAGTTGGCTGCCAGACTCGCCGTCAGGTCGGGATAAATCGTGGCATTCAGAGAAGAGCTGATCGAATCACTGAGTGTATCCTGACCATCATCCGACTGACTTTCCGACCGGGTATAACCCAACGAGAGGCTCAAAGTCGGCAACGGTAACATCGACATCGATACGGAATAGGAGCGATTGCGGCGACCGGGCGAATTGTCCGCTTCATCACTGTTCTCACTGACTCCGACAGCAAAACCGAGCTTCTCACTCGGATTGTAACTGCTGGTCAGGGAGTGATTGAACTGTACCGTGTCACCGATGTCCTGCCGGGTTTCGGCGCGGCGCAGGCTGTAAGAAATACTCCAGTGGTCAGTCAGCCGGACCGACGTGTTGAACTGGGTCTGCAGGCTTTTGCTTTCGCGCGACAAACTGACCACATTGGTGGTTGCAACCCGCTCTTCACTCGCCTGCAGCTCGGTTACAAAGACCGGCGTGGCTGACGCCAGCGTTGCATCAGAAACCACCTTGACATAGCGCGCCGTCAGCGGCGTCGGCAGGTCGATGGTCACGACGGTACGGCTATTCTCGAGCGGATAGGTCACCGCGCCACCGAGCAGAGTCCAGTT
Source organism: Deltaproteobacteria bacterium (assembly GCA_013152145.1). GTDB lineage: Bacteria > Desulfobacterota > Desulfuromonadia > Desulfuromonadales > Geopsychrobacteraceae > Malonomonas. Next base: position 9,786 of record JAADGW010000015.1, on the reverse strand, counting down.
GTTGCCGTCATCGCTGCGATAGGCTTGCCAACTGAGCAGACTCTGCTGGGTCAGGGTCAGTTGCTGATCAAGAAACACCTCAAGTCGAGTGGTGGTCTGAAAGTTAACCTGGACGCCGATGTTCTGCATATCGGTCGAGGCAAAAATATCGATGGCTGTCGGGCTGACCAGATCACCATCGACCAGATCCGGCTGAGTCGCCAGAAAGCCGAGTGTCGGCGAGTTATCCACCGCATAAAAGCCGGTCACCGCGTTGACATCAACAAAATAGGCGTTCCCCACACCGACCCGCGTCTCCGTATTATTCTCTGTCATCTGAAACTGTTGAGAGGCGGACACTGAAATCCGCCCCTGCATAAAGTTCTGATCATAGCTGACCTGGGCCGTCTGATCGAGGGTTTCATTATCGCTGTTCTGAACATGGTCAGAAGATTGTGAATGACGCAGATCGTAGAGCAGATCCACATGCTCAAAGGAATACTCAGTGCTGGCGCCGACAGTCATCACATCGCTGTCGGACTGCTTGGGGGTGCCGTCATCGGTCGCCGTGCTCTGATTGAAATAAAGGCGCAGGCTCGGCCAGCCGTCAACCTGGCTGTTCAGGTTCAGTCCCCAGGAATCATCGGTCCGGGTCGGAGCCCCGTCACGACTGGAGGTTGATTCTGAGGCATTCAGATTCAGGGCGAACAGGTCATTACGCAAATCAAGCGACAGGTTCGGATTGAGGGAATTACTGTCGTCCCCTGCTGAAGGGTGATTCTGGCTGTAACGAACCGAACCGGAGAAGGTCATGGCCGCACTCAACTCCTTACTGTAAGTCAGATTGTAACTTTCATTGAACTGACTGCTGGCGCCGGTATCGCCGCCGTTTTTCTGGTAATTCCAGCTGCTGGAAAAACCGAAGGGATCGCCCGCAAACACCGGTGCCGCACCGATCAGGAACAGAATCATCGCACTGATCAGCCACAGCAGCAGAATCTTATGGGGACGGCAGACAAACGACATCAAAACAATAAAGTCCAAAGTTAATTAATCAGCCTATGAGGCCCGACATGACAGATTTTACAGTCCGGGAATTTTTTATGGATCCCGGCATCGTGCGGCTTGAAATGACAAGTTTCACACTTCGGCATACGTTTGTGCTGACTCTTGTGGCAATAGACACAGAGCAGCAGCCGATGCTTGGTGGTTATTTGCTTCAGATTTTTTCCTTCCTGGACATGACAAGCGGCGCACTGATCCGAACCAAGCGTGTTCGAATAGACGACCTTCAGCGGAGCGTGCGGCTGATGACACTGGCGACAGTCAGCATAAGTCTGCCCTTTCAGGTGCGGGGCATGACAGTTCAGGCAGCTCAAAAACTTACCATGTTGCTGATGGCAATCTTTGCAATCGAGCAGACTGTGATTACTCGGATAATCCCGGAACTCCGCCGCCTGCTGGGTATGACAGCTGGCGCAGGCGGGAGCAACCCGCGACGCATTACTGTAATCGATCCGCAGCGGAGTATGGGGGTTATGGCAACCGAGGCAATCGCTGACGGAAAAATGCCGCTGGTCCGTCGGGTCATGACAAAGAGCACAGGCCGGGATGGCGTTCGCCCCCCGCGGCGGGTGTTCTTGATGACAATCAACACAGGTCAGCAGGTCGCGGTGCTTCCCCCCAGCCTCGGCAATCTGCTGAATCTCCGTCGTATGGCACTTCTGACAGTCCTCCGCCGTAAGCGACGGGACTTCAAGCGCCAACCCCGATACCGCAGGCCAGAACAGCAGCCCCAGCAGAACCATATAAATAAGCATAATCGGCAGATTTTTTTGCATCGCTCTCCAGTTTGATCCTCAGGTACGATCTTTTCGGGCTGCGGGGTGGCACTGCAGACAAGCCCCGCCGGCCGGATGCGCATGGCAGCGGGCACAGAAAATATCTTTTACCTTTACCGGCAGAGCTGCACCGGTCTGCACAACCCCCGCTTCAGCCACCGCCGGTACCGCCAGGCCCATATCTGCGGTGTCACTGAGCACAGTTTCATCAACCCGTGGCAACGGAACAACAGAAAGTCGGGGATCTTCGCTGACCTCCTGCTGTTCGATTACCGGGGTCTCTTTCAACGACGGTGGACTGTCCCCCCCCTCGGTGGAGGACTTCGACTGCGGGGGCAGTGGAGTGGATTTTTCCGCCGGGATTTCCAGGTCAATCTCCTTCCCGCGGGTTTTCAGCATGGTCGGCAGATGTTCTTCTGTGCGCAGTTTCTCCGCAGCCCGGAAGGCTTCAAGCGGCTCCTCGTAGGGTCCGACCAGAACCTGCTGCCAGGGACCGCTTTTGGCCCGCTCGACTTCGCGGACGATCACCGGGTACCCCTTGCGGGCCAGTTGCTGTTCCAGCGCGGCAGCATCCCGACGCTTTTTGGTCATGGCGGTCATTACCAGGTAATCACCCGGTTTATCCAGCGACAGTTTATCCTTAAGTTGTCTGATGTGAACCAGCTTTTTCGTCGAAATCGCCTGAGCTCCCGGCGGTTCGGTACTCGGCTCCACCGGTCCCTTGAACCGAGCAACAGCAGCAGCCCGCTGCTGAACACCGTAGCCTTTATTATTGACAAATTCAAAAACCTGCAGACGATGATTGAAGGTATCAGCGACAATCACCCGTCCCCGCCCGTCAACAATGACGTCGCTCGGGTAGTAAAACCAACCGCGACCGCTGCCGAGACCGCCGACTTCGAATAGATACTCTCCCGTTTTGGCAAAAACCGACAGGGTGTGGCGCTGATAATCGACCAGATAAATCTGTTGACGGATATCGTCAACGGCAATCCCCCGCGGCCGCGACAGCTTTCCCGGCTCACCGCCTTTTTCACCGAACTTGTACAGAAACTGTTCGTTCTGATCGTAAACATAGACCCGGCCCATACCTTCACTGAGCAGATAAAGTCGACCGTCGAGACCGATATCGATAGCCAATATCGGCGCCTTTTCGGCCACTCCGAGCACCTCATCGGTCGGTTCGATCCAGTGTAGAAACTTGCCGTTGGAATCAAGGACCATGACCCCGGTCCCGTTCATCCCGACAACATAGAGGTTGCCGTTATCTCCGACAACCAGATCAAGCGGCGAGAACGAATCAAAATCGGGGAAAAAGATCTGCTTGACCGGCATAAACGCCATGTCGAAAACAGCGATATGCGGCCGCTCTTCCGCCATGCTGGCACCGAGGCAGACATACAGCAGACCATTTCTGATATAGGTTTTGCTGATGCTGTGCAGCCCGCGACCGGAACCGATTGAAAGATAAGGAAAATAGTCCGAGGTCAGAACCACCAGCTTGTTCTTCTGCGGACTGGTGACATAAATTTCATCCCCGTCCCGATCATAACTGATCCCGGAGGAACGTAACGGGCTGCCGGCATCATCAACCGTCACAATCTGAACCGAACGCATGGCCTGAACCTTCGGCGCAGCCTCGGCAGGACGTTGCAGACTGAACAAAAGCAGACATAGCAACGCAGACGACAGGGTCACTGTCTTAAGTAAGATTCTGCCGATCCGCAACAACCTCCGCCTAGTCATTACAACAATCTAACCTTTTTTGACAAGTTGGTCATTCACGAGCAGATGCACTGGTTGAGCAAAAATCGCGCCGAGCACATATGCCTGTACCGCGCCGCCCGAAAGCTCATGAAAACCCAAGAAAAGTGGTGCTACGCAAAGGAATGATCAACAGTAAAAGTAAATAACCGCACCTGCAGGCTCGCGATATGGCTGCAATCCCGTCATGTCACTGAACAACCGATCATCTGCGGGATTCAGTCAGGCAGCTCAATCGCCAGGGCAAATTCATCACAATCCGGGAATTTAACACATTTCAGACAGTCACCCCAGATCTTCTGTGGTAATTCTGCTTTTTCGATGGAACAAAAACCAAGTTTGCGAAAAAAATCCGGTTGATAAGTCAAAGCAAAAACCCGCTTCAACCCCAACTCACCGGCCTCGTTCAGACAGCTTTTGACAATCTTTCGACCGATCCCTTTGCCCTGCTGACCCGGGGCCACGGCCAAAGAACGAACCTCGGCCAGATCTTCCCAGCAGATCGCCAGAGCCCCGGCACCGAGAATCCGGCCCCGCTCCTCGTAGACGTAGAAATCACGGATATTCTCGTAAATATCAAGCAAGGAACGCCCCAGCAGCTGGCCGTCCTGAGCATATTCAAGCAGTAATTGATGGATGGCCCGGGCATCCGGAATTCGCGCATGTCGGATCATAATTGACTCCAGTCAAAAAAGCTCAAGGTTGACACGGCCCTTCGATCTGTCGATCAATTCGCGGGCATGCTCCAGGGTCCGCTCACTGACATGCGCACCGCCGAGCATCCGGGCCATCTCGGCGACCTGCGCCTCGCCTTCCAGTAATTGCAGGCAGGTGTTGGTGCGACCGGCAACCTCGAGTTTGGCCACCTGAAAATGCTGATCGGCAAAGGCGGCAACCTGCGGCAGGTGGGTCACACACAGGACCTGCAGGGTTTGTCCCAGACGACTGATTTTTTCGCCGACCGCCGTCGCCGCTGCGCCGCCGATCCCGGCATCAACCTCATCAAAAATCAGCGTTCGCACCCCATCCGCTGCCGGAGCGCTACGCTTTATCGCCAGCATAATCCGGGACAGTTCCCCTCCCGAGGCAATCCTGGCCAGCGGTTGGGCGGGCTCACCGGGGTTGGCGGCAAGATAAAACTCGCCGCATTCCAGACCGTCAGCCGACGGCTCGGACAGCTCAAACAAACGGATCTCGAAGCGGGCTTTCGGCATGGCCAGTTCGGCCAACTCCCGTTCTACCGCACTCCCGAGTTCAACCGCCGCCAGTCGGCGCCCTTCACTGAGCTGCTGTCCGGCAAGTGCGACCGCAGCCTGCGCCTGCGCCAGCTGCTGCTGCAACTCGTCACGTCGTCCGGCAACGTCTGATAAATCGGCCAGCTCCGTTTCGATGCGCCGCTGGTACGCGAGCAGTTCCTCGACCGTCGGTGCATATTTACGTTTCAGGGTTGCCAGCAAGGCCAGCCGTTCTTCCACCTGTTGCTGGCGCTGCGGCTCAAAATCAAGCTTATCCGCATACCCACGCAGCTCATCTGCCACATCTTCCAAGCTGTAGAGACAGTTGCGCACCGTCTCGGCCAACACCCCCAGCTGTGGATCGATCCGGCACAACGCCTCCAACTGCTCAGCAACCACGTCGAGCTGCCCGCACACCGGTTGCTGGCCGGCGTAAAGCAGATCATAACCACCAGCGGTCGCCGCGGTCAGCTTCTCCGCATGGAGCAGCAGCGACCGCTCCTGCTCCAGCTCACTCTCTTCACCGGCAACCAGCCGGGCAGCCGCCAGTTCCTGCTGCTGAAAATTCAGCATATCGAGCCGCTGCTGCCGCTCCCGTTCCGCCAGCTCCAAGCTGTTCAGCTGTTGCTGCAACTGTCGACACCGCTCGAAAGCCTGCCGATAGGTTGCCAGCTGACCCTGCAGATCGGCGAAGCTGTCGAGCAGGGCCAGATGACTCTCGGAGCGCTGCAGATTCTGGTGTTCGTGCTGGCCGTAAATGCTGACCAGGCGGCTGGTCAGCTCGCGCAACTGCGCCAGCGGGACCGGCGAGCCGTTGATGAAAACCCGGTTTTTGCCGGAGCGGGCAATAATCCGTCGCACCAGCAGTTCATCCTCGCTGCCCAATCCGAGCGCCTGCAGTTCCCGACACAGCTCATCGGCACCCGACAGCGCAAAAATTGCCTCGACCGAGGCCTCCTCGGCGCCGCTGCGGATCACCTCGCCGCGCGCCCGCCCGCCGAGCAGCAGATTGACGGCATCGATGATGATCGACTTCCCGGCCCCGGTTTCCCCGGTCAGGACGTTAAAGCCACCCGCAAAAGAGACCTGCAGATTTTCGATGATGGCAAAATTTTTGATAATCAGGTCGGTGATCATAATATCAGACGCAAGGAACAGGACTCAAACCAGGGGAGATGTTGACCGTTTTCCACCCCGGAGCGGTCCCGAACGACTAGCGCTCCCCCCAGCTCAGCTTGGTGCGTAAAACCGTAAAATAATCTTTACTCGGGCTGGTCACCAGCCGGGTGCGGGCGGTGGAACGGCGAACTTCAACCAGGTCCCCGGGCAGCAGCTTACGTCCGACCTGACCGTCGGCGGTAAAGAAAACCACGTCATCCTCAAATCGAACCTTGATCTCGATGATCGACTTACTCCAGACCACAATCGGCCGATTGGTCAGCATATGCGGACAGATCGGCGAGATGACCAGGCTGTTGATTTCGGGAAAGATGATCGGCCCGCCGGCGGCCAGGTTGTAGCCGGTGGAGCCGGTCGGCGTAGAGATAATCAAGCCGTCGGCCTTGTAGGTGCTCAGATGCTGACCGTCAACGTAAGTTTCCAGATCGATAATCCGCGCCAGCGCGCCCTTATTGATAACCACATCGTTGAGCACCGTATATTTGCCGACCACCTGGCCGTTACGATGAATGAGGGCATCAAGCATCATCCGGTCGGAGACGTGGTAATCACCCCTGACCAGCCGTTCCAGCATCTCCGGCAGCTCATCGCGGGTAACCTCGGTGAGAAAACCGAGCTGCCCCAGGTTGATGCCGAGGATCGGTACGTTCAACTCGCCGATCTGCCTGGCGACCGAGATCAGGGTCCCGTCCCCGCCGAGAACGATGATCAGGTCGACCTGAGCGGGGATATCCTCTCCGGCATAACCGTTCACCTGCCCGATCTGCTCGGCCAGGCTGTCTTCAAGCAGAACCGCTACATTGTCCCGCTTGAGCTGCGCGTAAATATCGAGTGCAAGCTGTTCAGCATCCGGATGATTCTTTTTGGCGTAAACCCCAACTTTTGTCAGCACAGCAGCCACCTTGGAAAGCTAAAATCCAGCCGGGCGGAAGCAGAACTGCGGCCCGGTAAAAGAGTCTTCATAAAACCCCTGACTGATACCACAAGCGAGAGTTTAAGTCTATCGCATTCAACGACTTAGAGAGTTGTTATCATTGACTGCGGCATGCTACAGTGAGCCCTTCTTCTGCGACGGAATGACGATGGATCTCTTCGAACAATCAGTACCGAACGACAGTAATATACCGCTGGCGGAGCGGATGCGCCCGCGTAACCTCGACGAAGTGGTCGGCCAGCAGCATCTGCTCGGCGAAGGCAAACTGCTGCGCCGGCTGATCGAAACCGACCAGCTCTCTTCGGTCATCTTCTGGGGCCCGCCCGGCACCGGCAAAACCACCCTGGGACAAGTGATCGCCAACAGCACCCAGAGCCGCTTCGTCTTTTTTTCAGCAGTCCTCGGCAGCATCAAGGAGGTCCGTGAGATTGTCGCCGAGGCCAAACAGCAACGCGCCTACCACGGTCGTAAAACCCTGCTGTTCGTCGACGAAATTCACCGTTTCAACAAAGCGCAACAGGATGCCTTTCTCCCCTCTGTGGAAAAAGGCGAGGTGACGCTGATCGGAGCCACCACCGAGAACCCCAGCTTCGAGGTCAACTCGGCGCTGTTGTCACGCTCACGGGTTTTTGTTCTGGAATCATTGGCAGCGGATGAGCTAAAAGTCCTGCTGCAACGGGCCATGACCGAAGAACGCGGGATCGGCAAGTTCAAATTGCAATGTGCTGACGATGCCCTCGATTTTCTGGCCGAACAGGCCGACGGCGACGCCCGCATCGCCCTCGGCGCGCTGGAGGTAGCCGCAGCGGCGACGACAGATGAGCGGATCACCCTGGAAATCGCCCAAGAGGCGTTGCAGAAGAAAGCGTTGCGCTACGACAAGGGCGCCGAGGAGCACTACAACGTCATCTCGGCATTTATCAAAAGCCTGCGCGGCAGCGATCCGGACGGCGCCCTTTACTGGCTGGCGCGGATGCTGGAGGCGGGAGAAGATCCGCTGTTTATCGTCCGACGGATGGTGGTTTTTGCCTCCGAGGATGTCGGCAACGCCGATCCACGCGCCTTGCAGATTGCCTTGGCGGTCCAGCAGGCGGTACATTTTGTCGGCTTGCCGGAAGCGCGCATCAACCTGGCCCAGGGGGTCACCTACCTGGCCACGGCACCAAAGAGCAACGCCAGCTACGTCGGCATTAACGAAGCCCAGGCCGAAGTCCGCAAATCCGGTGCGTTGCCGGTCCCCAAACATATCCGCAACGCCCCGACCAGACTGATGAAGGAACAGGGTTACGGCAAGGACTACAAATACGCCCACGACTACGCCGGCGGCATTGCCGACCAGCGGCACCTGCCGGAGCAACTGGCCGGACGAAAATTCTACCGACCCACCGCGCGAGGCTATGAAAAGCTGATTATTGAACGGATGCACCACCTGCAGGAGATGAAAAAAAAGACTGACTGAGGTCGAAGCATAAAGTCGCTGTAACTATTCAGCGGCGCGACGGATGGCCTCGGGGTGCCCTCTTCAAGGGTGTCTGTCGCCTGGATGGCGACGGTCAAGCCCCAGGGATGGGTTCATGCGGCCCTTGGAGCGGGCACCCCGAGGCCATCCTGCTGAATAGTTACAAGTCACTGAACATTACCCAGGGAGGCCAATATGCCGCATCTGCAATTCGAACTGAACTTCACCCCGGAGATTTCGGAAAAGCATTTATTCGCCGAAGCTGTCAAACAGCATTTTTCCAGTATTATGAGTACCGGCACCGATCACATCGGTATCACCTTCCGCTGCTACGCGAAAAATGATCTGGTTTTCGGCCGCGCCGGTATCGACGGCAAAATCGCCTTCCTTAACGCCGATATCCGGATGGGGCGAACCCCGGAGCAAAAACGTCGGTTGAGCATGGAGATCATGACGGAACTGAACGACCGCTGGCAGATTCCCCGCGAACATGTTTACGTCATCTACACCGAACATGACGGCCCCGACTTCCAGTTGAGTGACCGGGTCTTGCCCAGCTGGCAGACCGGAGAAGATCCGCTGTCCGATTGAATCGAAACAAATGAAACCGGCGTTCCTGTTTCTGCTCATCATACTTTCCCTCTGCGGACCCCTGTCCGCTGCCGACTGGGGCCCGTGGGATGTCCCGGCATCACAACCGGCACCGCCTATCACCGACACGTCTCCCCTGCAACTGGCCGTGCAGCTGTTCCAGAAATATATCTCACCGATCGACGGACCGCGCTGCCCCATGTACCCGACCTGCTCGGCCTACTCGCTGCAGGCACTGCACCGCCACGGAGCGCTGTTCGGTATGTTTCTAACCGTCGACCGACTCTACCGCGAGGGGGATCCGCATGAGCATGGCCGACCGATTGAGAAATGGGGCTATGTCCGCTTTGCCGATCCGCTGGATAGTAATGATTACTGGCTGACGCAGTAGCAACATACAGATGTGCGGGGCATCCAGCGGAGGATAACCTTATGGAAAAACACAATTACCCGGTCCCCCGGCAGCATATTTTCGGTAAAGCGCATAGACATAGGGGCGTGGCTCACCAAGTGGATTGGTAAATGTGTAATCTTCATGCGTTACGAGTTCAAATCCGGCAATCAGGCGTCGTGTCATTTCTTCCACAGAGTAACGATGGAGCTCAAGTCCTGCACACTTAGGAACACCCATGGTCGAAAATTCTGCCAGCAATACGTATCCGCCCGGCCGGACCGCCGAATTTAAGTTGGTGAAATAACCTCGAATGTCTGCTTCTTCGAGCAGGAAATGAAGGACGGCCCGATCGATCCAGACATCGGCCGGGGGAATGCCATCGGGCAAAGGTTTGGAGATGTCATGATGCA
>JAADGW010000268.1:16659-17064 GCA_013152145.1 Deltaproteobacteria bacterium | reverse complement strand
GTGGTCATTTTTGGTAATGGTACGGCGGTGTAGCTGTTGGTCGTCGGGGGGGCCGGGGCACGAAAATCGGGGACGATCAGACAACCGGCCAAGAACAGGGCCGTGCCCGCGGCGACCCAGCTGCGGATGAAGGGGGTGATCATGGTTCCGTTCCTCTACGGGTGTTGATGGTCACGACTGGCGGCGGGTTGGGGCCTGCCAGCAGGACCTGAAGGTTGATTGTGGCCCGTTGCCGGGTTACCGCCGGGTCCAGCTCCAGGAAGAAGAGGCGATAAAGTATCACTGCGTGAGAGAATCGGGACCACATCTATTTTTACCCCGCCCAACAGTATATTCATTCCTGAATGCTCCTCATCATAAAAAACAGCCGCTTCAGTTTATTGCGGCTGTTTTTTCGTAACTATT
>JAADGW010000268.1:0-16620 GCA_013152145.1 Deltaproteobacteria bacterium | reverse complement strand
CATGAACCCATCCATGGGGCTTGACCGTCGCCATCCAGGCGACAGACACCCTTGAAGTGGGCACCCCGAGGCCATCCTGCTGAATAGTTACGTTTTTTCTTCTCTTTCTGAAAACGGCTAAAGTTCTATTTTGGTTCCCAGAACCTCCAGGAATTTCCTGATCCATTCCGGATGTGCCGGCCAGGCCGGCGCCGTGACCAGATTGCCGTCGACATGGGCATCGCTGAAGGTGTCGTTATTGGCCAGCCAGGTTCCGCCGGCCTGCTCAATATCGGGTCCGACAGCGGGATATGCGGAACAGGATCTTCCGGCAATGACACCCGCCGCAGCGAGGATCTGCGGCCCGTGACAAATGGCGGCAACCGGTTTTTTGTCACGGAAAAACTCCCGAGTGAGTTCCAGAATCTGCGGGTTCAGGCGCAGATATTCAGGCGCACGGCCTCCCGGAATAATCAGGGCATCATAAGATGCGGAAGCAACGGTCTCGAAGTCGGCATTGATGTGGAAATTATGGCCGACTTTTTCACTGTAGGTCTGATCCCCCTCAAAGTCATGAATAGCTGTCTTCACGGTGTCGCCGCTTTTCTTTCCGGGGCAGACCGCATCGACCTGATGACCGATCATGGTGAGCATCTGGAAGGGAACCATCGCTTCGTAATCCTCGACAAAGTCTCCGACGAGCATCAAAATCTTTTTCCGCGGCATATGCGCCTCCTGTTGTTGAAGAATAGTTACGAAGGACAAAATATAACGAGTCAGTGGAAGATGTCCGGGTAGTGTAGAACTATAGAAGCGCAATTGCGGCTGTCAAGGTCGGCTGGAAAGAACGCAAAAGAGAGTGGAAAAAAAGTGAAAGCAGCAGCTGGTTTTTGTTAAAGTCCGAATTTCTTCAGGGTTTCCGCCGGTGCCTGATCGAAGTGTGAAAACTCCATGGTAAAGCTGCCCTGACCCCTGGTGGCGCTGCGCAGCTCGGTCATGTAGCCGAACATCTCCAGCAGCGGGACCGCAGCGCGGATGACGTCCTGACCCGGCCGTGAACTGACGCCTTCGACCTGGCCGCGTTTCTGCTGCAGGCTGCCCATCACCCGGCCGGTGTAATCGGCGGGGGTCGTCAATTCCAGGGCCATCACAGGTTCCAGTAACGTTGGTTTGCCGTTGTTCAATGCTCGTGAAATGGCCCGGTTGATGGCCGCCGAGATACCGAGCTCGGTGGTTTTATGACTGTCGTAAGGGGCTTCGGTCAGCGTCAGCTTCAGATCGTTAAGCGGATAGCCGGCGATCGGTCCGGACTGACAGGCCGCGGCTATTTTCTCTCTTAACTGCTCCCCCTGTTCCTCCGGCCACTGCTGCAGCACCGCATCCGCGATTTCAATCGACAGGCCGCTACGCCGCGGTTGCGGACTGATGCTGATGGTCACCTCGCCGCAGTGGATCTTACCGTCAATCTCCCGTTCGAACAGTTCGTGCTGCGTGCTCGTGCGGGTCAGGGTTTCGCGGTAAACAACCTGCGGTCGACCGGTCCGGGTGCCGACGCCGAAATCGGTTGCCAAACGCTGGACGACGACCTCCAGATGAAGTTCACCCATGCCGGTCAGTAACGTCTGTCCGGTCTCCGGGTCTTCTTTGACCCGGAAGGTCGGGTCCTCCCATTGCAATTTTTCCAGCGCCGGCGGCAACTTGTCCCGGTCATCCACGGTTTTCGGTTCCACCGCCAGCGAAACCACCGGTTCCGGGTAGTCCAGCCCGGCCAGTTGCAGCGGTTGTTCTGCACCGCTGATGGTATCGCCGGTCAGGACATTTTTTAAACCGGTGGCGGTGACGATGTCCCCGGCGACCGCCCGTTCGATCCGTTCCCGTTTGTGCGAATGCATGCGGAACAGGCGGGCAACCTTCTCTTCCCCATGGGAGCGACTGTTGAAAACCGTGTCGCCCGGCTGCAAACTGCCGGAGTAGAGGCGCAGGTAGGTCAGCTTGCGCCCTTCGTCTGCCAGAACTTTGAATGCCAGGGCGCAGAGCGGACCTTTTATCTCCGGCTCAACCGTTTGCTCGGCCTGATTGTCGATGCGGGTAGCGGCGGCCGGCGGAATGTCGAGGGGCGAGGGGAGCAGGCTGCAGATGGCATCCAGCAGCGGCTGGATGCCCTTGTTGCGCAGGGCTGAGCCGAGCAGCACCGGAAAGAGCTGGCCGTTGATCACTCCCTGGCGCAGTGCGGGCAGCAGCCGCTCACCGGCAATCGGTTCGCCTTCGAGAAAATCGTTGAGAATACTGTCGTCGTAGTCGGCGGCCACTTCGATGATCCGTTCACGGGCCTGCTGCACCTCTTCCAGCAGCTCCACCGGGATTTCGCCGTCGCTGACCGTTTGTCCGAGGTCCGCGGCGCAGAAGTGGAGGGTTTTTTCCCCGATCAGGTCGATGACCCCGCAGAAACCATCCTCGGTGCCGATGGGCAGCTGCAGCAGGATCGGCTTGACATGCAGCTTTTCAATCATGTCGATCAGCACGGCGCGATGATCGGCACCGATCCGGTCCATCTTGTTGATCAGACAGATGCGCGGGACCTGGTAGCGATCAGCCTGCCGCCAGACCGATTCGCTCTGCGGTTGCACGCCTTCAACCGCGCTGAAAATCGCCACCGCGCCATCCAGGGCCCGCAGGGAGCGTTCCACCTCGATGGTAAAATCGATATGGCCGGGGGTGTCGATCAGGTTGAAGGTGTAGTCATGCCAGCGGCAACAGGTCGCCGAAGCGGTGATGGTGATGCCGCGCTCCTGTTCCTGTTCCATCCAGTCCATCGCCGCCATGCCGTCATGGACTTCACCCATCTTGTGGATTTCACCGGTGTAGAAGAGGATCCGTTCCGAGACGGTGGTTTTGCCGGCATCAATGTGTGAAATGATACCGAAATTGCGGATCTGGTTGCGGTTGGCAGCTGCCATAAAAAGCTCCCTGGAACGGCAGATGATGAAGATCAGTCCTGCGCTGAGTTTAGCAGAGCTTTGCTGCTCTTGTGTAAATTCAGTTGCTTCCCGACCTGAGCTGATGCAGGTGATCAAGGTCGATCTGGTTGAGGGTAAAGTATTCACGTTCCAGCTCCTCGACATAAAAACGGTCGAGGCCGCTGTTGCTGAGGAAGTCTTCGCGCAGTGCGCGATCCTGTTTGGAGATGATCTCCGGCAGCAGGCTGTGCAAATAGATGGCTTCCTTTTTTATGTCGTGGATCACATTACGGAACAGAGCTGGATCGAGCAGGTCACTGATGATGCCGCGGACCAGCAGCTCGTCGCTCAGTTCACTGAACAGCGCTTTCTGTTCGCTCGCCGTGTCGTAGCGCGAATAACGGTTGCGAATCCGTTCCTTGGCATTTTTGAGCACCGTGTTGTAGAGCCGTTCTTCTGCGTCGAGTTGTTTGATTTTGCTGATCAGCTCCGGCAGGCTCAACCGGTCGGCAGCGACCGCCTCCAATCCTTCCCGCAGGCAGAGCAGCTTGAGTCGACCGAAGCGGCCGAGATAGCCGTTACCGAGAATCTCGTCGAAGAACAGTCGACCGAACAGGTTGTCGCCCAGTTCATTGAAGGCCTGTTGATTGCCGAGCAGGCTGCGGAGCAGGTCTTCGTTGAGGCGGAAATTTTCCATGAAGGCCATCTGGCTCAAATGTGTCGCGGTGCTGTCGTAGCGGTCGAAGAAGGTGATGATCCGGGAAAAATTTTCCAATAAAGAAAGAGGTGCCCCGTCGCGGATCTGTTCGTCGCAGATTCGCCCGGTCTCCAGCAGCAGCTGTTCAAAGCTGTGGTCACGATTGCGGTGTGCCTGCAGTTTGGCAAACAGCAATCGTTCCATGTCCGGGTGACTGATCTGACCGTCAGCCGTATCATCAACCCGAAAAATCCCCTGCAGGATCTGCCGGGTGGTGTGGATGTAGTCCGGTTCGTCGGCGGTTTTTTGCGGCTCGACCGGCAGCTGCTCATCCAGAGTCAGAAACAGGGCCGAAGGGATCTTGTTGCGCACCGAAAGGGTTTTCAACCGGGTCAGCTTGGCGTGCTGCTCGGTGCCGAGGTAGCCCTGCTGCTGACAGTCGAGCAGAATCCTTTTGTATTCATCAATGATCCGGTAATTATCGCGGTGCCGGTACATGACATCAATGCGGATCCGTTCCTGTTGATAGCGGTCAATGCCCATGTCATTGGCCAGCATCTGCAGCGCGGTGTAGTCGGCGTCCGGGATCGACCGGTGCTGGTAATAGAGTCGCTGAAATTCCTGTTGGTAACGACGATGTCGGGTGTTGATCAGGCGGACCAGGTAAATCGTGCACTGCTGCGGTACCTGGGTCAGAAGTTCGGTGACCAGTTGGGAGTCGTCCCGTTGGTTGAGATTGGCCAGCCGTTTCAACGGTTTCCCCAGCAGGCGCAGAATCTGCTCCTGATGTTGCGAAAGAGTAACGCCGCTGAGTCCGCCGATAAAGAAAAAGTAGTTGTAGACCGCGTGTCCTTGAAAAAAGATTTCTTTATAGTTCTGTATCGAGTGATTATGTTCACTGATCTTCAGGTTGCCATCATCGTCATAACCGGCGCCGAGCAGGGTCAGGCGGTTGACAACACCCTCCTTGGCAAGGTCCGCCTGTGGTTGGTCGACACCGAACATATATTCACAGAAGGTCCCGCCGTTGCCCTGCTGGCGGATACCGCGGCTGTCGAGGACCAACTCGTTCCCCGGGGCGAAGAAGCGCAGCTCCCGATCGAAGAGCTGGTAAAAATGGTGGTGAGCGGTCCGGCCACCGGCCGCAGTGGCGAAGTATTCGATGTTGTCGTTGATCCGGCCGTGCAGCCGCAGTTCGGTGTTCATGGCAGCTGCCTCAGCAGTGTCTCTTCCGCCATCTGATGTAAGGGCAGGGCAAGTCGTTGTCCGTCGTAGGCGAAGTCGACCTCTGCCGGCAGTTGCGGTGCGTGCCGGGGGTGATCGACCTCATGGCTGAGATGAGTCAGCAAGGTCTGCCGGGCACCGATTATTTCCGCCATCTGAATGGCCTGAGGAATGTTGAAGTGGGTGTTATGCGGCTTGAAGCGCAGGCCGTCCAGCACCAGCAGGTCCAGATTGTCGAGCAGTGCCAGGGAGCTTTCCGGGATGCCGTTGCAGTCGGTCAGGTAGGCAAAGGGCCCGCAGCGGTAGCCGTAGGTCGGCATGCCGCCGTGGTCTATTGGTATCGGCACGATGGTCAGATTGAACAGGCTGAAGTTTGTTGCGACCGGGTGCAGGCTGAGCCGGGGGACGTAGCCGGGCGTATCGAGGCCGGCAAAAATATAACCGAAGTTATGCCTGATCCGTCCCAGGGTCTGCGGTGAGCCGTAGAGCGGGATCGATTTCTTGCTGCGCAGGTTGAAGCCGCGCAGATCGTCAATGCCGTGCAGATGATCGGCATGACTGTGAGTGTAGAGGACGGCGTCGATGCGGCGGATATCTTCCCGTAGCGCCTGTTGGCGCAGATCGGGGGCGGTATCGATGAGAATGTTGTGTCGGCCGTCGCTGATCAGGGCGCTGCAGCGGGTTCGCTGGTTGCGCGGGTCGCTGGAACGGCAGACGGCACAGTCGCAGCCGACCACCGGGACACCGGTGCTGGTTCCTGATCCGAGAATGGTGATTTCAAGCGTAGCTGGCGTCATTATTTGGCCGTGGGCTGGTTCGTTTCTGAAAGAGATTTGTATTCAGCAGCACGGTGGATGACCTCGCGCTGCCCACTCCAAGGGCCGCATGAACCCATCCATGGGGCTTGACTGTCGCCATCCGGGCGACAGTCACCCTTGAAGTGGGCACCCCGAGGCCATCTGGCTGAATAGTTACAGAGATTTTAATAATTTAACATTTTGTCCGGGAAAGAGACAACAATTGATTGCTGCAGCTTGCCAGCCTTGACGGCTCTACAGTAGACTGCAGTGGCGATAAAGGATGGTTGTATGAATAAAAAGACCGCAGAAGAATATAATAAGCTCTGTTCCCGCTGTGTTCGGCAATGTAAGCAGCCGATCGTGGTGCTGATGCTCGAATGTCCACGGTTTCAGCCACGACCATTCAAGTCGGAACAACACCGGTTTCAGCAGTTGGACCTGTTCGGCAGGTAAAAAAGGCGAATTTTATCGGGATCAGCTTTTTTACTGTCGGGACAACGCCCCGGTTTTCCCCGCCGGCAGATTCTGTGCTTTCGCCTGCCTGTCGAGAAATTCCTGCAGGATTGGAATAAACTTCTCCGGTTCGACCAGAAATGAATCGTGCCCGTAGTCGGACTGGATCAGTCGGTAGTCAACCGGTTTGTTCAGTCGCTGGAGTTCGTCGATTACCTCTTCGGTCTGTTCTGCGGGATAAAGCCAGTCGGAGCTGAACGCAAACCAGAGCGAGGGGCAGTTGAGCCGGTCAAGGGCTTCACTGAGGGAATCGAAATTCCAGGCGACGTCGTACAGGTCGAGCGCTTTGGCCAGATAAAGAAACGCGTTGGTATCGAAGCGGCCGACAAAATTGCCGCCGTTGTAATCGAGGTAGCGCTCGATTTCGAATTTGCCGAAAAAATCGAACATCCCGTCACGGACCGAAAAGCGCCGACCGAACTTGAGTTGCATTGAAGCATCGGAGAGAAAAGAGATGTGTCCCACCGCGCGAGCCAGGGCAAAACCGTCTGCCGGGGGATGCTCCGGCCGGTAGTTGCCCTTTTTCCATAACGGGTCGTTGAAAATCGCCTGGCGGGCCAGTGCGTTGAGCGCGATCGACATCGGCGAAGTCCGCCCCGTCCCGGCAATCGGCACGATCGAGCGGACCAGCTCCGGGTAATGAATCCCCCATTCCAGGGCCTGCATCGCACCCATCGAGCCGCCAACCACGGCCAGCAAAGAAGTAATTCCCAGTCGATCGATCAACAGTTTCTGGGCACGGACCATGTCGCGCACCATCAATACCGGAAAGTTGAGGCGGTAGGGCCGTCCGGTCCGTGGATTAATGCTGTTCGGACCGGTTGAGCCTTTGCAGGAACCGATAACATTGCTGCAGAGGACAAAAAACCGGTCGGTGTCGAAAATCTTGCCGGGGCCGATCATGTTGTCCCACCAGCCCGGTTTGCGGTCCTCCTCGCTGTGGACTCCGGCCGCGTGGGCGTCACCGGTCCAGGCATGGGCGACCAGGATAACGTTCGAGCGCTCCTGGTTGAGCTCCCCGTAGCTTTCATAAGCAAGGGTCAGGGGTCCGAGCAGGCGACCGCTTTCGAGGCGCAGTTCGACATCAAAATCAGCATATTCGGTTATGACCAGACCAACGGAGGCGTTCAAGCGGTTTCCCCTTTACGGCGGTGGTGACGGTAACAAAAAAGGCCCTTTCCCGGATACTGGGAAGGGGCCTGAGGGGATACTCTGGTTAAGCGGTATCGCTGGCTCCGTCCCCATCTGTCCCTGTTGACCGGTGGTCCGACAGGGCAGGAATTGGCACCAGGCACCTGTTGTCGCATGCGCTTCAACTGGCCGGTTGCCGTGGTTTCACAGGGCCGTTTCCCTCCACCACTCTGGATAAAGACGTTGTACTGTTTATGCTGCGGCGACTCTAGCTCACTGCCCCGCAACTTGTCAATCGGAACTGCTGGCCGGTCGGGCCGGCTCCGTTTCTGACGGGGTGATTTTAAAGGCACCCATCTCTTTCTGTAACAGGTCGGCATGCTTTATCAGCTGTTCAACCACGGCGTCCATGCCGTTGACCCGTGCGGCATTTTCTTCGGTGATGCGGCGAACCACGGCAACCGATTCAACAACCTCGTTGCTGCGATCGTTCTGGGCCCTGGTTGCATCGTCAATCAGCTCGATCATTTGCTGGATATGTTCCATACTCTGCGCAATTTGTTGGCTGCCACGTCCTTGTTCGGCGGTACTGTTCTTAACCCGCGCGGCAATATTTTTCATCGACTCCGCGGCATTGGACAGGTTTCGGGTGCTGGCGGTCTGCTGGCTGATAGAGGTCGCAATCTGGTCGACCATTTTGGTGATAACGAGCACCGCCTGAGTGATATTGCGGTTTTCCTTCGACTGTCTCTGCGTTTGTCTGGCGATTCCGGTGATCTGCTCGGTTGAGATCAGTGAGCTCTCGTGCAGCTTCTCCAAGGCTTTGCCGGCGGCATGTGAGCGGGCGACCTCCTGCTGCGCCCGCAAGCTGCCCGCCTCAATGGTGGTGACCGCGGTTTGCGTTCCCTGCTGCAGGTTCTCAATGATTTCAGCGATCTCTTTGGTTGACACCGAGGTCCGTTCCGCCAGGTCACGAATCTCTTCAGCGACGACAGCGAAGCCCCGCCCATGTTCACCGGCCTGGGCGGCGATGATGGCTGCATTGAGGGCCAGCAGATTGGTCTGGTCGGCAACTTCAGCAATGACGTTGATAATATTGCCGATGGCGTCGGAGCGTTCCCCCAGCTCCTTGATCGCCAGATGGGCCTGTTCCATTATCTGCTGCAGGCCGCTGATCCCGCGAATCGTATCTTGCACGGCCGCTTTTCCCTCCAGCGCTTCGGTCGCTGCCTGCTGGGCCAGCTGGCTGGTCTGCTCGGCGCTTTGTTCAATGGCATTGGTCGCCTCTTCCAGCTGTTGCGCTGCTTGTGAGGTCTCCCGGGTATTGTTCGACAGTTCGATGATGTTGCCGTCAATCTGCTCATTGGAGGAGGAGAGTTGATAGATTGAGCTGGAGATATCGCTGATGATGCCGAACAGGTTTTCCATCTGTTCGGAAATGCTGGTGGTGGTTGATTCCAACTCGTGAGTGGCGGCGGCGCTTTGTTGCACTGATGCCACCAGGTTGGAGACGTTGTTGGCAATTTCTCCGGCGGTTTTGCCGATTTCAGTGACACCTTGATGCGATTTTTCCAATGCCCTGGTCTGTTGATCGGCCGCATGACTGACTTCACTTGAGCTGCTGCGGATAGCACTGGTGGCTTCGGCGAGTCCGCTGGCGGTATTGCGGGTGTTTTCGACAATCCCTCGCAATCGTTCGACAAAACGATTGAAACTACTGGCCAGCATCCCGATCTCATCATTGGAGGTGATGTGGAGAGTCTTGGTCAGATCTGCATCTCCCTGGGCAATATCCTGCAGGTTCGCAACGACCGAATCGAGCGGTTTGGCGATGCTGCGAGAAATGATCACACCGAGGATGATGGCGACTGCCATGACGCCGACCGCGATCAGCAGCAGGGTGTGCTGCACGGTCCGGTTGGCGGCCAGAACCGGGGAGCGGTCGAGGGCGATCAGAAAACCGGCGGTCGCGTGGTTGAGTGGATAGTTGTAGATGATGTAGGAGCGGTTGTTCAGTGTCACCAGCACGGCATCTTCGTCGAGAATTTTTTCCAGATTCAGTGACGGGTCTTTCAGTTCGGCGAGGCTGCTGGCGATCACTTTTTTTCCGTCATGAAAGCCGATTTCAGCGTTGATCATCTCCTGGAGCTGTTCGGCACGCCGATCATCGATATCGCGAAATGCTCGCAGGTTGCCGATCAGTACCCCTTTGAGCCGTATCGGTACGATGCTGGCGATGCTGATGCGGTTGTCGCCGATAACAATCATGCTCTCGCTTTTGTCTTTGATTTCAAGCTGCTTCGTGTCGACCGTTTTGCTGGTGGTTGGTTCTCCCGTTTCGAGGTCGGTAAAAAAGGTATGGTGATGTCCGTCGTTGAGGATCAGCTCCAGGCGGTCAAAGCCGAATTGAGCCCGGTAGTGCTTCATGATCGTGTGCAGCTGTTCGGGGTCGCCGGTGGTCTGTTCGGAGTAGATGGCGTTGAGCAGGTCATCGTCCTTGGCCATCAGTTCGAGGGCATCCAGGAGCATGTCTTCGTCCTGGGATGCTCCCTGCATGATGTGGCGACCGGCCTGATCTGCCATCAGGTCCATCTGCTCACGGACCTGACTGCTGGCGATGTCGGAAAATAAATAGGTGAGCAAAAGCATCGGGATGATGGCCAGACTCAGTAGACCGGCCAGAATCTTCCAGCGGATGCTGATGATTTTTTGCATGGAAGCCTCACATGGCAGAGATGATACTCGAGATTAATAGAATTCTTGAATTGTATATTGTTAATGGAAAACATGCAAGCGGCCCTTTGGCCCCTCCTGGAGAGGGGCTGTGGTTCTCCGAAAGTGATCAATGATTAAGCAGTGGTGGTTAAAATTTAAGCAGAGCCGGGACGTGCTGTTCTGAAAAGGGTCATTTGCCGGTAGTTTGAAAACGGCACGGCAATTGAAACAGACCCCCGGAGTTAAACAACGATGTTTACAACTGCACATACTAAGACGAGGAGGTCTTTTCGATGGGAGCATCGCTATTGGCCCTGCAGCGTGGCGGGGATGTTCTGTTTTTGTTGCTTGGCGCAGTCATGGTTTTTGCCATGCACGCCGGTTTTGCTTTTCTTGAAGTCGGCACGGTTCGGCGTAAGAATCAGGTAAATGCCTTCGTCAAAATTCTTTCTGACTGGTCGGTTTCGACGGTCGTCTACTTTCTGATCGGTTATCCGATCGCCTACGGGGTGCATTTTCTGGTGCCGGCCCCGGAGTTGATGGGGAGTACCCAGGGTTATGAACTGGTCCGCTTCTTTTTTCTGCTCTGTTTCGCCGCCTGTATTCCGGCGATCATCTCCGGCGGTATCGCCGAGCGGGCCAAGTTCTGGCCGCAAGTGGTTGCCGGCGCGATCTTTGTCGGCATTTCCTACCCGATCTTTGAATCGATTATCTGGGGACAGAACAGTGCCGGTCTGCAGGGCTTTTTTAAATCGACTTTTGGTGCCCAGTTTCATGATTTTGCCGGCAGTGTGGTGGTGCATTCCCTCGGCGGCTGGCTGGCACTTCCCGCAGTCATCATTCTCGGCCCCCGGATAGGCCGCTATGTTCGCGGCCGCAGCCAGGCGATTCCGGTCAGTAATATTCCGTTTCTGGCCCTCGGCAGCTGGATTCTGGCGGTCGGCTGGTTCGGTTTTAATGTCATGAGTGCCCAGAGTCTGGAAGGGATTTCCGGGCTGGTTGCGGTCAACTCGTTGCTGGCCATGGTCGGCGGCGTGCTGTTTGCCCTGGTTGCCGGCAGGAACGACCCCGGTTTTGTTCACAACGGTGCCCTGGCGGGCCTGATCGCCATTTGTGCCGGATCGGATCTGGTGCATCCGATCGGTGCCTTCTTTGTCGGAGGTATCGGTTCGCTGATTTTTGTCTACGGTTTTCAGATTGAGCAGGAAAAGCTGAAGATTGACGATGTCCTCGGGGTTTGGCCGCTGCATGGTGTGGTCGGCACCTGGGGGGGGATTGCGACCGGGATCTTCGGCTCGACAGCCCTCGGCGGCATGGGGGGAGTCTCTTTTATGTCTCAGCTGATCGGCAGCCTGCTGGCGGTCGGTTACGCGCTGCTCACCTCATTTGTGGTTTACACGTTGATCAATAAGGTCAGTGGTTTCCGGCTGACCGAAGAGCAGGAGTTCAATGGTGCAGATTTGAGTATTCATCATATCGATGCTTACCCTGAAGAGACTGTGAGATAAAATTAATTGGTAGCAGGTTTGACAGCCTGTAGCGGGGTTGTAGACTGGGATTAAATATACAAGATTACAGGAGGCCGTGGCAGCCTCCTGCGTTACCCTGGACGACCTTATCCCTCCTGGTCTCCAGGGTATTTTTTGCAGAAAAAAGTGGCCGGGAAATTGTTCCCCGGCCACTTTGGCTTTTTATCGTGCCGAAACAGTTTCAGGCGCCCAGCTGCGTCAGCTTTTCTTTTTCCCGGTGGACCAGCTCGACAATACTGTATTTCTCCAGAACCTGGACCATCTCTCTTTGTGCCTCGTGCCAGACTTCGTGGGCGGAGCAGTAACTGTCACGATGACAGGCGTCATCGTCAACCAGGCAGTGATTCAATTTCAGTTCACCTTCCTCCGCCTGGAGGATATCGAGCAGGGTGATCTTGTCAGGATCTCTGGCCAGCAGAAAGCCACCACCGACACCACGTTGTGAGCTGACGATTCCAGCTTTGATCAGGGGCTGTAATATCTTGGTTAAAAATGCCGGAGTCACATTCTGGGTGCGGCAGATATCCTTTTTCAGAACGATTTCACTTCTGGGCTGTTGGGCCAGATAGACAATCGTTCTGATGGCATATTCTGTTGCTCGGGTGATAACCACGATTACACCTCCAAAGTTAACTCAATGGGTAAGAAATACACGGAAGCCTGCTTGATGTCAATGGGCAGTTCGCGATCAGCGGCGATTATGTTCACTTGACAGCGGCTGAGGCTGACCGCATCATCATGTCGGTAAACCACCTTGTGAAGGAATCGAGTTAAAGATTATGTCGTCTCATCTGCAGGACAGGTCGCCGACTGTCGGACGTTTTGCGCCGAGTCCCACCGGGCCGCTCCATTTCGGATCGCTGGTTGCGGCCTTGGGCAGCTACCTGTCGGCAAAGAAAAACCGGGGCCGGTGGCTGGTCCGGATCGAAGACCTCGATCCGCCGCGGGTTGTCCCCGGCGCCGCAGCGGCGCTGTTGAGACTGCTCGAAGCGCTGGCTTTTGAATGGGATGGAGAAGTTATTTATCAGAGCCGACGATTTGAGCGTTACCGGCAGGTGCTGCAGCAGCTGAGTGAGCAGGGTCTGACGTTTCCCTGCAGCTGTTCGCGCCGGGAGATCATCGCCAGTGCGCCTCAGCCGGGGGAAGATGGACCGATCTATCCGGGAACCTGTCGCCGGGGGCCGGTTGGTCAACGCAGGGAACGGGCGATCCGGCTGCGGGTTCCGGATGAAGAATTGCTCTGTCAGGATCAGATTTTCGGCCCCTTGCGGCAGAATCTGCGGCGCGACGTCGGTGATTTTGTGTTGCGGCGTACTGACGGCCTGTATGCGTACCAGCTGGCTGTGGTCATTGATGACATCGATTCGGGCGTTAACCAGGTGGTGCGCGGCGCAGACCTGTTTTCTTCGACGCCACGGCAGGTCTTTCTTTATCGCTGTTTGCAGCAGCCGCTGCCGGATTATTTTCATCTGCCGCTGGTTCTGGGCGTTGATGCCAAAAAATTAAGCAAACGGTACGGGCCGTCCGCGCTGATCACCGTCCAGAATGGCCGTCAGGCGCTCTGGTGGGCGCTGGAATTTTTAGGTCAACAACCACCGCAGGAACTTGCCGGGGCCGCCGCTGCCGAATTATTAAGCTGGGGAATCGAACACTTTTCCCCGGACCTGGTGCAGACCGCGGGGCAGCCGGCCCCGGTCTTGTCAAATTGATTCTCGATCACTGACAGTCCACACTCACCTGCGCCGGGCGGGGTATTATCTTTGCAGCCGATTTCTGTTACGCTTAACTATCAAGGGTGGCTTCGCGTGCAGGAGCCTGCCGGGCGGGGGTTCAATCTGAAGGACGGGAGGACACTGATGGGCAGATGGTTTTTCTATGGGATATTGTTGTTGCTGGCCGGCTGCAGTTGGGGCAAGTACCAGATTCCAAAGCAGGATTATCAGGCCAAGGTTCAGGTATTGGGAGTGCTGCCGCTGTTGATCGATTCGGCAGCGCCCTTTGATTATCCGCAAAAAGAGGCGTTGCTTGATATGCTTGCCCGGTCGGCGGTCGGTAAACATGAGGTATTGGTCGAACGGCTGAGAGAGAAAAAAGGCTACTTTGATGTCCGCGCCTTGTCGGGGAACCCGGGGCTGATCGCCGCGTCTCTGTTGACCGGAAAAAATCCGCCTGATGAGATCGGGCGCCCGCAGGGTTACCGGTTCAATCGGGCGGCGGTGGCCGAACTGAGCCAACGCAACGTTGTCGACGCGTTGCTGGTCGTGGTTTTTTCCGGCGCCCGGATCAAGGAGACCCGGCGGTCACGAACGCTGCTGGAATCGCTGAAAACCAAGTACAATGATATTGTCGCGACCGCCGCAGTTGTTGACCGCAACGGCGAGGTCCTCTGGCGCTTGAGCGGTGACGATACCTACCGGGCTTTACAGCTGCAATATCCTGATTTTGACGAGGCTTATTTTAATCGGACCGATCTGGTGCGGGTCAAGAACATCCGCTTGTCAGGGGTTGAAAAAGCACTCAACGAGACCTCCGGCAGAAAAAAGGAAGGCCGTCTGCCGAAGATGTATGACAAGCTGTTCGACCGTATCGTCTCCGGCATCAGCCCGGGTTTGCTCGACTCGCTTTAGCGGCGATGGATGGTTCTTGTGGTACGTGCTGTTACAGCCGCGGGGTAGGTTTCCCACGATTGAGGGAGTTGCCGGTTGGCTCAGGTGAAAAAACAACAGAATCGAACGATCTATTGTCTCTCCGGTCATGACGACTGTGTTCGGGAGCGGGAGCGGGCTCAGCTGTACGAAGACCTGCAGGCCAGCCACCGTGAACTTGAGGCGAAGGCACGAGCCCTCGAAGAGTCGCAGCAACAGTTGCAACAGGCAATCGCCAAGCAGGAAGAGACCAACGCCGAGCTCCGTAAGATCGGCCGGATGAAGAGTGATTTTATCGGTATTGCTTCTCACGAGCTGCGTACGCCTTTAACCTTTCTGCTCGGTGCCCTGGAGTATCTCGGAGAAAGTCTGCCGGGGCGGATTGACGAAGATGAACAGAGCCTCCTCGATTACGCCATGCAGGGGTCCCAGCGCCTTTCCACTATTGTTGAAAATATGCTCGATATTATCAGATTTGAGGCCGATGGTTTCCATCCCCAGCGGGAGTCGGTCTCGCTTTACCCGTTTTTGACCCATATCCACGCCAATCTTAAAGGTGTTCTCAAAGAACGTGGTCTGACCCTGATTCTGGGCGGCCGCGAGCAGTGGACGGAACTGTCGGTCGACCCGGCGATGGTCTGTCGTGCTCTGGAGGATGTCATCGGTAACGCGGTTAAATATACCGAGTCCGGCGGCAGGATCAGCCTGTGTGGCCGGCTGCGCAGCCGGGCCAGCTTGATGGAAGACGCTGAGCAGATCCGTTTGTTTCGGCCGGGGTTCCCTGAGGATGGCGGTTGGGATGGAGATTTTTTTGAAGTGTGCGTGACCGATAACGGTGTCGGGATTCCTCGTCAGGAACTGCCCCATATTTTTGAACGCTTCTACACCGTCGGCAAACTTGATGAGCACAGCTCCGGGGATAAATTCCTGGGGAAAGGGGCCGGGCTGGGGCTGGCGCTGGTCAAGCGGATCGTACAGGGACATGATGGCCTGAGCTGGGCCGCGAGCCCCGGATCCCGGGAGGAGACGGCGCTCGAAAACCCGGGAAGCAGTTTTCACCTGCTTTTCCCCTATCAACAGACCCCACCGCCGCCTGTGGTCTCGACGGTTGAGGGCCACCGATCCCGCTTGCTGGTAATTGATGATGAACCGGCCATCCGCCGTTTTATCCATATCCTGTTATGTAAGGATTACGATCTTGAACTGGCGGAAGGAGGTGCCGATGGGCTGGCCAAGGCCCGGGCATTTAATCCCGACCTGATCCTGCTCGATCTCTCCATGCCGGGGATGGATGGCTTTGAAGTCTGTGAAAAATTGAAGGCGGATCCGCAGACGTGTGCTATCCCGGTGGTGATGTTTACGGCGATGTCACGCCGGCACGAACGGGAGCGAGGGGAGGCGGTCGGGGCCGTTGATTATATCACCAAGCCATTTTCTCCTCGTGAGCTGATGCAGCGGATAGGGCAGCTGCTCAATAAGCATTGTCGAGCGGCAAAGTCTTCGACCGCAGATTAATTTTACGATTCACGGTTGACATGGGATGCTAAAGCAGGTAAGAACTGCTATATACGTTACGAAGACGCGAATGACGCGCCTGCCTCTTTTAAAGCCTGCCAGCGCTAGGTTGAGTGCGCAACCTTCAGTGTAATCAGTAAAGCCATTCAGATATAAGACTGTCATAAAAACAGAGCCTTTTATAAATTAATAAGAGAACAACCAATCATTGAGTATGTCGAGTATCTCGATATCGATACGCAATTCATTTGTTTATCCCATTTCCGTGCAAACCCTTTGCTATGGTCACTGCACTCCCGACTGGTAAGTCCTGGAGAACCTATCTATGAACCTGAAAGAACTGAAAAAAAAGAAAATCGCTGATCTGATTGCGCTGGGCAAGGAGTTGAAACTGGAGGAAATCGGCGGGATGCGCCGGCAGGATCTGATCTTTGCCATCCTCAACGCGACGGCAGCCAAAAAGAAAAAAGAAAGCTATTTTCGGCGAGGGGGTTCTCGAGATTCTTCCGGACGGGTTCGGCTTCCTGCGCGCACCGGATGCCAACTACCTGCCGGGACCGGATGATATTTACATCTCCCCGTCGCAGATCCGGCGTTTCGCGCTGCGCACCGGTGACACGGTCGCCGGGCAGATCCGGCCGCCGAAAGAGGGTGAGCGTTACTTCGCCCTGCTGAAGGTTTCCGAGGTCAACTTCGATGATCCATCGAAGATGCGGGAAAAGACCTTTTTCGACAACCTGACACCGCTCTATCCGGATCAGCAGTTGACGATGGAGAACGGCCCGGATAATCAGGCGACCCGAATCATCGATCTGGTTTCACCAATCGGCAAGGGCCAGCGGGGGCTGATCGTGGCACCGCCGCGGACCGGTAAAACCGTACTGCTGCAGAATATTGCCAACTCGATTTCCACCA
>JAADGW010000088.1 GCA_013152145.1 Deltaproteobacteria bacterium | reverse complement strand
TGGCTGAAACCGGTCCGTTTTCACCGCAGTTGGGTTGAGTGCGCCGATATCTGGGGGCGTGATTCAAGGCAGCACCCGATCCCCGGCGATATGGATTTTTACCGGGTCGAAGGGGAGGAAGTCCACGAAGTCGCGGTCGGCCCGGTCCACGCCGGGGTGATCGAACCGGGGCATTTCCGCTTTCAGTGCCACGGCGAAGAGGTTCTGAGCCTGGAAATCTCGCTCGGCTTTCAGCATCGCGGGATCGAACAGCTGTTGCTCGGCGGACCCCACCCCGCCAGTATTTATCAGCTGGAAAGCGCGGCTGGAGACACCAGCATCGGTCACACCACCGCCTACAGCCAGATTCTGGAGAGTCTTGCCGGCACCGAACCCTCAGACCGCTCCCGTGCCGTCCGCGCTATCGCACTGGAGCTGGAACGGCTGGCCAATCATATCGGTGATATCGGGGCTATGGCCGGGGATGTCGGCTTCCTGCCGACCGCCTCCTTCTGTGGTCGGCTGCGGGGAGACTACCTGAATCTGACGGCAGAGTTATGCGGCAGCCGTTTCGGGCGCGGAATGGTCCGTCCCGGCGGCGGACCATTCGATCTGGATGCTGCGCGCGTCAACCTGCTGCGGGAACGGCTGGCGGTGCTGGAACCGGAAACCCGCGGAGCCATCGAACTCTGCTTCGACAGCCCTTCGGTGCTGGCCCGGTTTGAAGGGATCGGACCGCTCTCGACCGATGCGGCCGAAAAGTTAGGTCTGGTCGGGGTTGCCGCCAGAGCCTGCGGACTGGTACGGGATGCCCGATTACACCACCCCCTGGGAGCCGGTCAGGAGAATTTCGACACCCCGATCATCGAGACCGATGGCGACGTCTTCGCGCGTGGCAACATCCGCCGTCGCGAGATTTATGCGTCTCACACCCTGATCCGAGATGCCCTCAATCGGCTGCCGAAGGGAGAAATCTGCACACCACTCGGACCGCTGGCTCCTGAGTCGCTGGCCGTTTCTCTCTGTGAAGGCTGGCGCGGCGAGGTCGTGCATGTCGGTATCACCGATACCCGGGGACGGCTGGCCCGCTACAAGATCGTCGATCCGTCTTTCCATAACTGGAGTGGACTGGCGCTGGTTCTACGCGGTGAGCAGATCTCCGATTTCCCGCTGTGTAACAAGAGTTTCAACCTCTCCTACTGTGGTTTTGACCTCTAAGGAGCTATCAACATGCTGCATATTCTCAGAGAACGGCTGCGCCAGGGACACCGCACCGGAAAGTTTCCGCAACAGGAACCGACCCTGCCGGAACGCTTCCGCGGCCGGCCGCAAATCATAGCGGACCCAACGCCGCAGCAGTGCACAGCTGCCATTGCCGGCTGTCCCTTCTCCGCCTGGCACAAAAACGGCGAAACCTTGCAGCTCGATCTCGGCCGCTGCCTGTTCTGTGCCGACTGTCCGGCGGTCGAATCGGGTGTGCTGCACTTCAGTCATGATTATCGTCTTGCCACCAGCAAACGTGACGACCTGCTGCTCAGTGCTGCGACCGGCCGCCTGGCAGAAAAACTGAATAAGCGGATGCTCAAACTTTTCGGCCGCTCACTTAAGTTGCGCCAGGTTTCAGCCGGAGGCTGCAACGCCTGTGAAGCGGACCTGAACGTACTCGGCACCCTGGTCTATGATCTGGGACGGTTCGGCATCCAGTTCGTCGCCTCACCGCGGCACGCCGATGGAATTATGGTCACCGGCCCGGTGACGGCAAATATGCAGAGTGCCCTGCTCGACACCTACGCCGCGATCCCGGAACCGAAGCTGGTGATCGCCTCGGGAGCCTGCGCGATTGCCGGCGGGCCGTTCTGCAACAGCCCCGAGGTGAATCGGGGGATCGGCGAGCTGCTGCCGGTCGATCTGTATATCCCCGGCTGTCCACCACATCCCTACACGGCACTGGATGCGCTGCTGCGGCTGTTGAACAAGCGCTGAGGCCGTTCTGGAAAAACTGCTCTCCAGTCCCGGAAAAACCGGCCGGCGGAAAGATCTCTTGACATTGATTTTGTTAGGCGATAGATGTCTAATGATCTGGATTCTTTATTAAAATTTCAAGAACCCAGCGTTCGCTGCAGTATCCTGCCGGAGTTCCGTTTCAGCACCATCCGTTTCGCCGCAACCAAGACTGATGTCAAACGCAGGGATTGACCCGACCCGCAACTGACAGATACGGGACGACGGAATGCAGAAGAAGGAGTATTTCTCTGCGTCTGAGCGAATTTTACGCTGCCATGTTCGACCTGGAATCAGCCTGCCCGCCGTGAGGAGAACTGACCTGCCATGCCACTGAATTTTGCCCTGCTTGCCGTCCTCGCTGCGATCGCCTCGGGCCTGCTGCCGCTGGCTTGCGCCAAAAGCAACCGGGCCATCAAGCTGCTGGCGTTCCCGCTGCTGGGACTTGCCGGTCTCTGCGGAATCATCGGCGGAGGCCTGGCGCTGCTGTCCGGAACCTCACACCGTCTGATCCTGCCGGTCGGGCTCCCCTGGCTGCACACCCATCTGCTGCTTGATCCCCTCAGCGGTTTTTTCATGGTTCTGGTCGGCCTGGTGACCCTGGTGACTGCGGTTTACGGCCCGGCCTACGTACGTGAATATGAGCGGGGCCCGCAACCGCTGCTCCCCTTAACCGTCTTTACCGGTCTGTTTATTGTCGGTATGGATCTGGTGCTGCTGGCAGCAGACGCCTTCACCTTTATGATCGGCTGGGAATTGATGTCGGTCAGTGCCTATCTGCTGGTGACCTACCAACACCAGCATGAACGCAACCGGAGTGCCGCCTTCATCTACCTGCTGATGTCGCACATCGGTGCCCTGCTCATCCTGCTCGGCTACGGGGTGCTGGCCGGCTTCGCTGACAGTTTTGACTTTGCCCGGATGGCCGCAGCCCAACTGCCGCTGGGTTGGGGATCGGCGGCTTTCCTGCTCGCGCTGGTCGGCTTTGGTTTGAAAGCGGGGCTGGTGCCGCTGCACGTCTGGCTGCCGGAAGCCCATCCGGCCGCCCCTTCGCATGTTTCCGCGCTGATGTCGGGCGTCATGCTGAAAGTGGCGGTCTACGGCTTCATCCGTTTCACCTTCGACCTGCTCGGCAACCCGCACTGGTCCTGGGGCTTGATTGTGCTCTTTATCGGCAGCATTTCCGCCATCCTCGGCGTCCTGTATGCGCTGATGCAGCATGACCTCAAACGCCTGCTGGCCTATCACAGCGTCGAGAATATCGGCATCATCTATATCGGTCTGGGGTTATCACTGATCTTTGCCGGAACCGGCCATCCGGCGCTGGCGGCACTCGGGCTGATCGCCGCCCTTTACCACTGCCTCAATCACGCCCTGTTCAAAAGCCTGCTGTTTTTCGGCGCCGGAGTCATCCTGCAACAAAGCCGGGAACATGACCTGGAAAAGATGGGCGGCCTGATCCGCCGGATGCCGGTGACTGCCGGTTGTTTTCTGGTCGGCTGTATCAGCATCTCGGCCCTCCCGCCCTTTAACGGTTTTGTCTCCGAATGGTTGACCTTTCAAGCGGCACTGCAGAGTTCGGTGCTGAGCAACAATATTCTCGGCGCGCTGATCCCGGTGGCAGCCGCGGTTCTGGCCCTGACCGGGGCGCTGGCGGCGGCCTGTTTTGTCAAGGTCTTCGGCGTCTGTTTTCTCGGCCTGCCGCGCAGCGAACGTGCTGCTGCCGCCTGCGAAACAACCTTGGGGCCGCGTCTCGGACAGATCTTTCTGGCGCTGCTCTGTCTGCTGTTCGGCGTCTTACCGACCTGGACGGTCGCCCAGTTGGAGAATATCGCCCGCCTGTTTTTCTCCTCCGGGATGCCGGAGGCAACCGCGCACGGCTGGCTCTGGCTGACCCCGGTCAGCTCCGAGGTGGCCTCTTACGGTGCGCCGCTGGTTCTTCTGGGGATCGCGCTGGCCTGGCTGCTGACCTGGCTCTGGTTGCACCCCCGCCGACGGCGTTTCCCGGTCCGGATCGGCCCGGCCTGGGATTGCGGATTCGGACCGCTGAACGCCCGGATGCAGTACACGGCAACC
This sequence comes from Deltaproteobacteria bacterium, assembly GCA_013152145.1. Lineage (GTDB taxonomy): Bacteria > Desulfobacterota > Desulfuromonadia > Desulfuromonadales > Geopsychrobacteraceae > Malonomonas. The sequence continues at coordinate 6,584 of JAADGW010000088.1, read as the reverse complement.
GCATTCACCATGCCGATCCGGAGAATTTTCCGCCCGGTCTGGCCGATCACCGAAGAGCATCAGGCCCCGTCTGCGGAGAACCCGGGAGGGCGCTATCGGCTGCGTGTCGGTGACTGGGCCTGGCTTAAAATCTATCAACCGATCGGCCGCCTGCTGCTCGGCAGCGCCCGGCGACTGGCGATGATTCAGGGCGGCAACATCCGTGCTTATCTGGCCTATTCGTTCTTTACCCTGCTTTTTTTACTGCTGGTGGTGTCACTATGAACGGCTGGCTTCTGGCCATCGTGCAAACCGGGCTGCTGATTGCGGCAGCGCCCTTTCTGGCCGGCTGGGTCAAGTGGGTCAAATGCCGGCTGCAATCCCGCCAGGGACCGCCGCCCTGGCAGCCGTACCGCGACCTGCACCGCCTGTTCGGCAAGGAAGTGGTTGTCGCCGCGGTCGCCAGCCCGATTTTCCGCAGCGCCCCCTACCTGATCTTCAGTGTTACCGCGCTGGCGTGTTCGGTGGTGCCGCTGGTTGCCATCGGTCTGCCGACCACGGCGATTGCCGACGTCATTGTGCTGGTCGGATTCTTTGCCCTGGGGCGGTTTTTCCTAGCCCTGGCGGGGATGGATATCGGCACCTCCTTCGGCGGTATGGGCGCCTCGCGTGAAATGACCATCGCCTCGCTGGCCGAACCGGCGATGCTGCTCGGCGTTTTTACCCTGGCGATGACGGTCCACAGCACCAATCTGGCGAGCATGATCAGCTATCTACTGGAAAATCCCTTCCAACTCTATCCCTCCTTCGTTTTCGCCGCGATGGGGATGGTGCTGGTGGCGGTAGCCGAAACCGGCCGGATTCCGATCGACAACCCGGCCACCCACCTGGAATTAACCATGGTCCACGAGGCAATGATCCTTGAATACAGCGGTCGCCATCTGGCGCTGATGGAGTGGGCGGCCATGCTCAAGCTGATGATCTACAGTGTGCTGCTGGTCAACCTTTTCTGCCCCTGGGGTCTGGTGGTCGATTACACCCCGCCGGCACTTTTGCAGGGCCTGCTGGTGGTCACCGTTAAAGTGTTGCTGCTCGGCACAATCCTGGCTTTCGCCGAGACCGCGCTGGCCAAGATGCGCCTGTTCCGCGTGCCTCAATATCTCGCCCTGGCATTTATTCTCTGCCTGCTCGGCATACTCAGTCACGTCATTCTGGAGGTGAACTGAGATGGCCCTGACCCAACTTTCACTGGCGGAGCAGCTGGTGCTGACCCTGGCGGCACTGATCCTTTTTACCTCCTTTCTGCTGCTGGCGCAGAACCGGATTGTCAGCCTGATTCACACCTTCGCCTGGCAGGGCGTGCTGCTGTTCGTCACCACTTGCCTGATGGCCGCAAATTCAGGCCGCCACCACCTGTTTATCTCCGCCGGTCTGACCCTGGCCCTGAAGGTCTTTTTTATCCCCTGGCAGCTCCGCCGACTGGTGATCAAACTGGATATCCGGCGGGATGTCGAGGTGGTCGGCGGCCCCTCGCTGGTGATGATTGCCGGAGGTGTGCTGGTGCTGTTCAGTTACTACGTTGTGCTGCCGATCCGCGAACTCTCCTTTCTGGCCTCCCGTAACACCATTGCCATATCCCTGGCGGTGATTCTGATCGGCATGTTGATGATCATCACCCGCCGCAAGGCGGTCGCGCAGGTGATCGGTTTCATGTCGCTGGAAAACGGGCTCTTCTTTGCCGCCGTGGTCGCCACCTACGGCATGCCGATGGTGGTCGAACTCGGCATCGCCTTCGATGTCCTGGTAGCAGCCATCCTGTTCGGAATTTTCTTCTTTCAGCTCCGCTCGGGGATCGGTTCGCTGGATGTTGATCACCTCAACCGTCTGCATGAGGTCGATCGATGACCGCCCTCTACCTGACCCTGCTCATCCCGCTGGCGGCAACCCTGTGCTTCGCCGTTATCGGCCACTGGAAACAGGCCGGAACGCTCAATCTGCTCGTCTGTCTCGCCACCTTCGGCACCTCACTGCAATGTGCCGTCGAGGTCTTCAACCACGGGGCGCTGCTGTCCCCGGGAAAGCTGTTTTATGTCGATGCCTTCAACGTTTACCTGCTGCTGCTCAATGCGTTTGTCGGCCTGACCACGGCAGTTTTTTCACGCTCATACATGGCCCACGAGGTCGAAATCGGCCGGGTGGATGATGCCCGGATGCGCCTCTATCATTCCATGTATCAGGGATTTTTGCTGACCATGCTGGTCGCTCTGACGACCAACAACCTCGGACTGCTCTGGGTCGCCATCGAGGGGGCGACGCTGGCCACGGTCCTGCTGGTTTCCCTCTACCGCACCCCCGAGTCGATCGAGGCCGGCTGGAAATATTTCATCCTCTGCGGGGTCGGCATCGCCCAGGCGCTGTTCGGCACGGTCCTGATCTACTTTGCCGCCGAGCGGGTCTTGCCCGGCACCGATGATGCCCTGCTCTGGAGTGTCCTGAAACAGCACGCCGGAGAACTGGAGCCGACCGTGCTGACCCTGGCCTTCGTCTTTCTGCTGGTCGGCTACGGTACCAAAATCGGCCTGGTGCCACTGCATAACTGGTTGCCGGACGCCCACTCGGAAGGACCGACACCGATGTCGGCGATTCTCTCCGGACTGCTGCTCAACATCGCCCTGTACGCCGTGGTACGCTACAAGATGCTGATCGAACCGGCCCTGGGGAATCACCTGCCCGGCTACCTGATGATGGGCTTCGGCATGCTCTCGTTTACCGTCGCCAGCATCCTGTTGCACCGGCAGAAAGATGTCAAAAGGATGTTCTCTTATTCATCCATCGAGCATATGGGACTGATGACCTTCGCCTTCGGCATCGGCGGTCCCCTGGCAACCTTCGGTGCGCTGTTGCACATGATCGTTCATTCGCTGACCAAATCAGCGATCTTCGTTACCGTCGGACATGCTGCCCACGTGGCCGGGACCCAGAGTATCGACAAAATTCGCGGCTTGATCCGGACGCAGCCGGCCATCGGCTGGAGCCTCCTCTTCGGTACCATCGCCATCGCCGGGTTTCCACCGTTCGGGGTTTTCACCAGTGAATTCCTGCTGTTTACCGCAACGATGAAGAGCTGGCCCTGGCTGGTCTTCCCGCTGCTGTTCGGCCTGGGCGTCGCCTTTGCCGGACTGTTCCGGCATCTGCAGCCGATGGTTTTCGGCGAACCGCCGGCAGGCCAGCTGCCGGTCAAAGCCAATATGCTGCCGGTGTTGCTACACCTGCTGCTGGTACTGCTGCTGGGGATTGCCATCCCCGATGTGCTCTCCCGTTGGCTGGACCAGGCGACCATCATGGTGGTCGGAAAGGGGCTTCTGTGAACGGCGGACAAGAGTTCAACGTGACCCCCGGCCGGGTGCTTCAGCTGGCGGCCGGGTTAGCTGCGGACGGGCTGGCCGAAGCGCTTGAGCCATCCCCGGGACTGGTTGCCCGGCTGTCCCTGCAACCCGGCAACTGGGGTCGAGTCGCTGAGCTCGCCGCACAGCAGGGACTGCGCTGGTCGGCGGTCTGGGGGGATCACTGTCCACCGCAGATCAGCATCCGCGCGGTACTGTTCGGTTCCGACGGACATCTGTTGCTGGAGACTGCGGTTGATGAACAGCGCCCTGAATTGACCTCGCAAAGCCCTTTTTATCCCGCGGCCGAACGCCCGGAGCGAACCCTGCACGACATGTTCGGCGTCCAGTTCAGCGGGCATCCCGATGACCGACGCTGGTTACGTCATCAGGCCTGGGATGAAAATGATTTTCCGCTGCGCCGCGACTTTCCCCGTAACGGGAAACGGTCGACGGCAACAACGGGCGACAGCAGCTACCCATTTCCTGCGGTCGCCGGGGAAGGTGTCTACGAAATCCCGGTCGGCCCGGTCCATGCCGGGATTATCGAACCGGGACATTTCCGTTTTCAGGCCGTCGGCGAAACAATTTTACGCATGGAGGAGCACCTCGGTTACGTCCATAAAGGGATCGAAAAAATCGCCGAGGGACGCGATCTGGCCGGTCTGACACGCTTGGCCGGCCGCGTTTCCGGTGACAGCAGCGTCGCCCACAGCTGGGCCGCCTGCCAGGCCGCCGAACGCGCGTTGCAGGTCGAACCTTCATCGCGCGCTCTGGCGCTGCGCGCAATCCTGGCGGAACGGGAGCGGATCGCTAACCACCTCGGGGACATGGGCGCCATCTGTAACGATGTCGGCTTTGCCTTTGCCCAGGTGCAGATGAGTCGCCTGCGCGAGCTCTGGCAGCGACAGAACCTTGAGCTGTTCGGCCATCGTCTGCTGATGGACCGGGTGGTCCCCGGCGGGGTCTGCTGCGACCTCACCCCGCAGCAGATCTCCACCCTGCAGCGGGCGGGCGACTGCTTGCACCGCGACATTGAAGAACTACTGCCGCTGCTGTTGGAATATCCGAGTCTACAGGACCGGCTGCGCACCACCGGGGTGCTGTCGCCGGAGGATGCCCGCCGTTTCGGGGTGACCGGTTATATCGGCCGGGCCAGCAACCTGCAGGATGATTTGCGCCGCGATGCCCCCTACGCTCCCTATGACCGACTGCAGGTCAGGGTCCCGGCCTATCTCGAGGGGGATGTCGCCAAACGGTTGCGGGTCCGCGGCGAAGAGGTGCTGGTGTCGCTGGAGTTACAGCAACAGTTGCTGCACGAGCTGCCCCCGGGGGCGTTGCGGGTTGCCTGCCCGCCCCCGGGCCGGGAGGTCGAGGGGATCGGCCTGATCGAGGGCTGGCGCGGAGAAATGCTTGCATATCTGCGGCTTGACGCCGAATCACGAGTGCTGCGTTATTTCCCGCGCGACCCGAGCTGGCTGAGCTGGCCGGTGCTTGAAGTGCTGCTCAAAAATGTCATTGTGCCCGACTTCCCGGTCTGCAACAAATCGGTCAACGGCTCCTATTCCGGCCACGACCTCTGATGATCGGCAGACAAACCGTCCAACCTCCGCTGCTAACACCTGAAAACAGAGGCTGACCGATGTTTCGTATCTTTAACAGAATTCGCCGTACCGGCCAACTCACCGAACCCCTCCCGGCTGCGGAGCAACCGGCAGCCGAGCCGGGTGCCCGGTGTCAGCAGGAGATCGCCCGTAAATTCAGCCATTCTCTGGCAATCCGCATGGTCGACGCCGGGTCCTGCAACGGCTGTGAACTGGAGATGCACGCAGTCAACAACAGCTTTTACGATATTGAACGGTTCGGTATCCATTTTGTCGCGTCCCCGCGCCATGCCGACCTGCTGCTGGTCACCGGGGTAGTTTCACGGCACATGGAAGAGGCTCTGCAGCGAACCTATGCCGCTATCCCGAACCCCAAACTGGTGATTGCCATGGGCGACTGCGCCGGTTGCGGCGGCGAGTTCGGTGTTTCCTACGCGAGTTGCGGCGCCGTCGCTAACGTCATCCCGGTCGATGCCGTCATTTCCGGCTGTCCGCCGACCCCGGAACAACTGCTCCGCGGAATTCTGGAATTGTTGCAGAGGAGCTGAACGTCCGTGACGTCCTGGCAAAAGCGCACCCCCGGGCCGTTTTCTCCCCCCCAAATCCCCTCTGCCCCGCTTGCAGCCGACACCTGAAAAGCAGATAATTGCTGGTCTGTGCGGAGGGATAATTGATTTTCAAACTGGAGGGGAAATAATTTGACGAACCGCAGCCTGAATCAGTATTGTTGTGCACCTGTACCCGAAGGAGACGATTAAGTGCTGTACACGTTATTTTTTGACCTGACATTCTCCCACTTAACCCTGTCCACGCTGCCGACAGAGCCGCATCGACCGCTGGTCGAGCTGCGGGAAGGGATGAACAGAGGTGAGCAAAATGCGACCTGAGTCTTTACGCCTGTTCGCCCTCGGCGGCCTGGGTGAAATCGGCCTGAACATGATGGCCCTCGAATACGCGGGGAAGATCCTGCTGGTCGACTGCGGCCTGATGTTTCCCGAGGCCTACATGCTGGGCATCGACCTGGTGCTCCCCGACATCAGCACCTTAAAGGAACGGACCGAGGATATCGTCGCCCTGTTCCTGACCCACGGTCATGAAGATCATATCGGCGCCATTCCCTTTTTATGGCAGCAGCTCGGCGAACCGGAAATCTACGGCAGCGGCCTGACCCTGGGCTTGCTGCGCAACAAGCTGAAAGAATTCGGACTGGATGAACGGGTGTCGCTGATCGAGGTGCAGCCGCGCCAGAAGGTCGACCTGTTCCCCTTCGAGGTTGAGCCGTTCCGGGTTGCCCACTCGATCGTCGACGGTGTCGGACTGGCGATCCGCACCCCTCTCGGGCTGGTGGTGCATACCGGCGATTTCAAAATCGATCAGACTCCGGTCGACGGTGAAATCACCGACCTGGCACGGTTGGCCGAGTTTGGCGAAGAGGGGGTTCTGCTACTGCTGGCCGATTCGACCAACGTCGAGAATGAGGGCTACACCCTCTCGGAACGAACGGTCAAAAAGGCGCTGCAGGAGATCATCCCGAACTGCGCCAAACGGGTGGTGGTGGCGACCTTTTCGTCCAACATCCATCGCATCCAGCAGATTGCCGATGTCGCTGCTGCCGACG
>JAADGW010000012.1 GCA_013152145.1 Deltaproteobacteria bacterium | reverse complement strand
CCGCCGTTACTGTGGCAGTAAACCGCGGAGCAGGTCCCGGTCGCAGCAACGTAACTGGACGCGAGCTGACCGCTGTCATCAACCAACGGGTCGATCGGCGCCAGGAAAACGTCGGCAAAGCTGCCACCGATGTGATCGTTGTTCTTGTGGCAGATGGAACATTTGAACGAATAATCCGTACCGCCACCAGCGTGGGTGACATGCTGGGTGTTGCTCTCATTCTTGAAATGACCGCTCAGTTCATAACCGTCGGCGTAACCGGCGTTGCCACCGGCGCCATCCGATTTGACATTCTCACTCGGCGGATAACCGTGACATTTATTACAACCACCGGCGGCCGACCAGCTCCCCTCGGTGGCGGCATGAGAATGACAATCGCTGCAATTCCAGGAGCTATTGTGGCCAGCAACCGCATCGGCTGAATTGTGGCAGGTAAAACAGTAATTCCACAGCCGGGTGCTGGCATTCGGGGTCGTCGTGAGGTTTGCCAACAGACCGGAGACGGTCCCGGTGGCACTGTCCTTCGGCAGGTAGGTGGTGATCGACGAGCGCAGCATGTAGTTGTTCATCGTGCCGCCGGTGTCTTCCAGGTGCGCCCCGTGACAGACCAGGCAACCGATCGGATGGGTCCGGCCGGTGCCGTGGTCCTTGTACTTGTGACAGGACTGACAAAGGCTGACACCGGTGACATTGGCCTGATCGAATTTCGGGCCGTTGGCCCTGAGCACCTTGCCGTCACTGGGATTCAATGACTGGCCGACACCGTCAACGGTGCTGGAATCAGAATCGGTAAAATGCACGCCGTGACAACTGAGACAGTCGATACCGCCGCTGCTGTTGAGAGCAACCTCCCCGGCAGCGGCATTGAGAGCGGCGACACTGTTGTATTCAGCCGGCTTGGCGGTGGCGATCGCTGCATAGTCGGTGACCATCGGGTGGACGTTGGTCGGCACACCACCCCCTTCGGAGGGTGCACTGTCAGAGGCCCAGCTGACATGACAATCGTTGCACATGGCGGCCTCGGTACCGGTCCCCAGTTTCAATAACTTGGGATTGTCATCATAGCCGTGCGGATCGTGACAGCGACCGCAGTTGACGGTTCTGCCGGAATAATTCTGCCGGCCGTAGAAACGTCTGTTCGAAGGAGCAGTAGCGCCGGCCGCCGGATTTTTATCGGCCGCCGCCCAGTTGTGCGAGGTCTGATCACCGGGAGTAAAGCCCTGAGCCGTCACCGAGCCCATGGCATCACTGGCGTCACCGACAGCAAACGTCGCATTACTGACCGGGTTGGTATTACCGGGTCTGGTTTTAAGCAACGGAAAGGTGGTCCCGACCATCGCTCCGGTATGACAATCCAGGCAAACAATGTTACCGACTGACGTCAGTGAGGAGTTCGGTTTATGACAGTTGGCGCAATCAAAATCGTGGACCTGTCGGGTCAGCCCCGGGGTCGGGAAACTCAGTATCACGATCAACACCAACAGCGGTAATATTTTTCCAGCTCTCATCAAAGAACCCCCAGGGATGTTGCCTCGCCAAGGCGACAACGGCTTGCCTACTTGATATGACACGTCAAACACATGCTGCTGCCGGTATTCGGAATGGCCAAAAAGGGATCGTACGCCGCATCCGCCCCGGGAAAAGCAGCATCCACGATATAGCTGACATGCGGGTCATGGCAGGTGGAGCATTCAACATTTTCACCGGCACCGAACAACACCAGCCCGGCGGTTTCAACACTGGCCACCGAATTCAAGGTTCCCGGTTTATCGGCCAGGACGGCAGAATAGCTGAACGAGATCGGGTGGTCATCCGAGAGATCGGTGTTACTGGTCAAGTTGCTGAGTGAAGCACCGATCTGCGGGCCGGGAACAGATATTGCCAGGTTGGCGTTCCAGCCGATCTGGATCTTGGTCGTATCGTTATCGGGGATCACACCTCCCGGATTGAGCAGATTGTCACCGATGCCGATGCTGCCGTCATGACAGGCAAGACAGACCAGCGATTCGGAATTGACAGCCCGGTTCGAAGCACCGACGGCGCTCGACAGGGTATCACTGGTGTAATGGGTATAACCGGTATTCGGAGTGAGGTCACGGTTCCACAGCGGACCGTCGAGAGAACCGCCGTGCGGGGTGTGGCAGAAGACGCAGATTTCATCTTCGTTGGTCGATTTGTACTGCGAGAACCAGAAATTGTCCGCGTTGCTGGAAAAATTATGCGGCGTGTACTCGACCTTCTGCGGACCGGTCCCCGCCATGACGGAACTGACTGCCAATAACCCCCCCAGCAATATCAATGTCAGTTTTTTCACCATAGAACCGTCCTCATCCCCGGATTGACGTTTTCATTTCATCGTTTGTAAACTATTCAGCAGGATGGCCTCGCGCTGCCCACTTCAAGGGTGTCTGTCGCCTGGATGGCGACGGTCAAGCCCCATGGATGGGTTCATGCGGCCCTTGGAGCGGGCAGCGCGAGGTCATCCATCACACCCTGAATAGTTACCATCGTTTTATTGCAGAATTGCCGCAAGCTCAAGCGCAATTGCGGCAGCTGACGTGCCTTCCGGCAGGTCAACCAGCAGTGCTTGCAGCTGCTGCGACAGCTCATCCAGCCGCCGGTCGCCCAGAGTCGTAAACAGTGGCTCCAACAGTGGCAGACTGATCGGAGCATCCGTACCGAGAGCATCTTTGAGTTGCTGCAGCTTATCTTCAAGCGCCAAGTAGAAATCGGCAACATATTCGCGGTCTGTCCCCTGCGAACGTGCAATCAAGAGCTTGCCGTCAACCGTTCCGGCGACCAGTTCTTTCCCCGGCCCGCCGTCAAGGTCGAGGGCAAAGAGACGATCGGCCCGACCCTTTTCGATTTCGAGCTGGGTCATCCCGGTCAGCGCTCCGGCACGGTAAACCGCATGATAAACCTGCCCTTCAACGGCAATCAGCAGTTCGCGGCGGCCGTCACCGTCCCAATCGGCAAAGCTCGGGGCGACGGCATCAGCAAAGGTTATCAACAACTGCGGTGCGCTTAATTGCGGGGCAGCATCGGTCCCCTGGTTACTGAACAGCAGCAGCTCACCGTCGCCGCTGCCGACCAGCAGATCCTTATCACCATCCGCGTCGATATCAGCCACAGTCGGAACTGCGGAACTGCCGACCGCGGCCAGCATAACCGGAATATCACTGAAATTGAAATCACCCTGATTGAGATACAGCCAGACAGCTCCATCGGCGGTGCCGATCAACAGATCCTGCAGATAATCGTTATTCCAGTCGACCAGGCAGGGAGTCCCACCGGCCAGCTGCGGCAGCACCAGGGGTTGCTCAGCCTGGAAACGCACCTGGCGGACAGCGGCACCCGGATCCGGGGCACCGACCAGGGTGCCGGGATGATAGTGAATGCTGCCGTCAGCGTGAGTCAACAACAGATCTTCAATCCCGTCAAGGTCCAGGTCAACCACCAACGGCGTCAACAGAGTCCCTGAACCGACCTCCTTGCCTGCAACCCTGAGGGGTTCGAAAACAAGCTGCGTCGGGAGATACGCCGGCCGCAGCTCGGCGTACACGTCGCTGCGTTCAACCACCTGAATATCGACCGGCTGCAGGAACGGCTCAAACCCGGCCCGTTCAACCACCAGCTGATAGCGCCCTTCCGGCAGATCCCGCAGCGTAACCGGGGCTTCACCGATAAATTGTCCGGCGTACCCCTGATGACCCCCGAGGTAAACCCGTGCGCCCGGCATATTGACGGCGACACTGAGCTGTGAAGCCTGATATAGAAAACGTCCATCAGCCCGGGACACTGTCTTCAAACCATGATTATCGACCGCCCACACCCGCCAGAAATAGTTGCTGCCGGGCTCGAGCAGCGCACTCCAGTCGGCCAGTGGCCGCAGCGTTGCGGTGAGGTCTTCACTGAAGATGAGATTGCTGAAATCTGCATCCGCGGCAACTTCCAGCAGGTAGCTGATACTGTCGGCGGGGTCCGCATCGCTGGCGGCCTGCCATTCGAGCAAGGCCTCGGTTCTCACCACGGCACCGGCCAGCGGGGCAATCAGCAACGGAATGCTGGGGGCTTCCTGAACAGCGTTGACGTAAAAACTCTGCAACTCAGACCAGTTCGATTCAGCCTGGCCGTCAAAAGCCTGGACCTGCCAGCGATAAAAACCGTTTTCCTGCAGATCAAGATTGAGTAACCCCGACGTCACAGCCGGTTGTTCCGCTACGGTGAGTGAAGTCATCAGGTTCTGCGCCGCATCGAAAACCCGGACCCGGTAGCTGAGCGTATCTGTTTCATCTGCGTCAACAGCATTGCTGAACCGCAACAGCGGCCGCGGCGAAGAAACCTCGCTGCCGGCAATCGGGGCGAGCGGGACCGGTGTTCCCGGAGCATGGTTGACTTCAACCGGGTTCTGGCCGCCGTCAACACCGTAAATATCAATCTGATGATCGGCCTGGGTTACAAACAGGCGGCTGGTGACAGCATCAAAGACCATGGAGAGGGGTCGAGACATGCCCTCTCTGCGATAGGTGAGCAGCGGAGTACCGACCGGATCAAGGACACGGATGGTCATATCTTCGCTGTCACCGACGTAGAATCGATCTTCGGCGTCAAAGGCCATGCCGCCGAAAAAGTGCACCGGGCCGCTGCCGAAACCGGTCTTGGCCAGAATCGTTTTTTGCAGGTTGCCGAAGCGGTCATAGACCGTCACTTTCGGTTCAAGACCGGCAGTGCTGGCAACAACGGAGTCGGTCAGATAGAGTTGCTCAGTGGCGGGTCGAAAGACCAGGCTGGAGTTGGCGACAAAGGTCGCTGCCCCCAATTGACCGTCGGCATCACCTTGTGGACGAAAAACCTTGACGTGGCGACGGTTCAGATCGACAACGTAAATATTGCCATCGCTGTCGAGATCGATGGCCCCGGCAGCGGCGAATTCCCCCGCACCCTGTCCCAGGTAACCGAGCAATTCCCCGTCACCGCCGAACACCGCAACCTTGTCAAAGGCCGACGCGTAAATCCGGTCTCCGGCAGGAGAGACCGCCAGCCCGGTCCCGGAAATCTGTTCCTGATCCAGCAGCAACAACTGACGACCGAATTTGTCAAACTTGAAAATCTGCTGCAGACGAGCATCAGCAACGAAAATATTGCCGCTGTTATCAACCTCGACCCGGGTCGGTACACGTAATCCCGCCTTGATCTGACCGAGCAATTCAAGCTGTGGCGCTTGTGCTGCAACGGAATAATCAGGCCATATCACACCTAAAGTCAGCGAAAACGCCGCCAGCAGGCAGATATTTATCCAGGACCGGACCATGTAAGGCCTCCAAACAAGAGAACTCTAAACGAAAATCGGCGGCCAGCGTTTTTATTTGGTGCTGCAAATATTAGATATTGCAAATAAAATACCAAAAAGGTAAATTTGCAGCCTCTCCGTAAAGATAAAAAAAGCAGGAATTTTAATGAGTTAAAAATTCCTGCTTTTTTGAACAATGATTAAATATATATAAAATTTAATGATTCGTCTACAAAAATTTGAATTTTTTCATCCTGTAGCGGAAGGCGTCAATTCCGAGGTTAAGTTTCCTGGCCGCTTTAGACTGATTATTATCAACCATATCAAGAGCTTGACGGATCAGTTCACGTTCGACATCGTCGATATCCACCCCCTCCGGCGGCAGCACAAATTCCAGCGGCCCGGCGCCGCTGCTATGAGTCTGAGAAACCAGCTCCCGCGGCAGGTGTTCCAGCCGCATGATTTCCTCATTTTCCAGGATGATCGCGCGCTCAATAACATTCCTCAGCTCCCGGATATTTCCCGGCCAATCATATTCCTGCAGAAATTGCTCGGCCTCAGGTGAAATATTTTTAACCGACTTGCCGAATTCCCGGTTGAACTGTTCAATGAAATGCCGGGCCAAAACCAGGATATCCGCACGCCGCTCACGTAGCGGCGACAGAAAAACCGGGATAACCTGCAGGCGGTAATAAAGATCATTACGAAAACTTTTCTCTTTGATCGCCGCCAGCAGGTCCTTGTTGGTCGCCGAGACGATCCGCACATCGACATGAATATCTTTGACCCCGCCGACCCGGCGGAAGGTCCGATCCTCCAGTACACGCAGTAGCTTGGCCTGGATAGCCTGTGGCATATCACCGATCTCATCAAGAAAAACGGTGCCGCCGTCGGCCATCTCGAAAAGCCCTTTTTTCTGATTTTTGGCATCAGTAAAGGCCCCCTTTTCATACCCCATCAGCTCACTTTCCAACAGGGTTTCAGGAACCGCAGCGCAGTTGATCGCCATAAAGGGTTTATCGGCCCGAGCACTTTCGTAATGAATCGCTTTGGCCACCAGCTCTTTCCCCGTTCCGCTCTCCCCCTGAATCAGCACGGTTCCGGCATCACTCTGGGCAATCTTGCGAATCATATCGAGAACACGTTTCAGGTCGTCGCTCTCACCGATAATGCCATCGATACTGAATTTTTTCGGTTGGGTGGAACGCAGCTGAGCGACTTCACGTTTCAGCTCCTGCGTCTCCAAGGCCTTTTTAATGACAATTGCCAGTTCATCCAGATTGAACGGCTTGTTGATATAATCGTAAGCCCCCAGGCGCATCGCCTTGACCGCGGTCTCCAGCACACCGAGAGCGGTCACCATGATAACAATGACATCCTCATCGTTCTCTTTGACCTTCTCAAGGACTTCCATGCCGTTCATCCCCGGCAACTGCACATCAAGCAGCATCAGGTCGGGAGATTCTTCCTGGATCAGACGCATGGCATCCTCCCCGGAACCCGCCGTCGACACATCGTAGCCCTGTTTTTTAAGGTTCTGGTCCAGTGACCAACGGATCAGATGTTCATCATCGACAACCAGTATCTTATTTTTTCGCACTGATCAGGGTCTCCTCAGCTTTTGCCCTTATTACCCTCGGGCAGTTTGGTTCCATTCAGCATCAATGCCCCCTCCTGCGGCTCCGCCACCGGCAGTTCGAGAGTAAAACAGGCGCCATGGCCGATTTCACTTTCAACCCACATGGTTCCCCCGTTGCCGTGCAATAACTGGCGACAAATCGGCAGACCCAACCCGGTTCCCTCGGTTTTACTGGTGTAGAAGGGAGTGAAAATATTTTCAACCTGGTCTTCCGCAATTCCCGGACCGGTATCGCGAACCGCAATCCGGATCCAGTCACGGCCGTCATGGCATACGTGGTCGGTCTGTACGGTCAGAGCCCCGCCGTCACGCATCGCCTGCAGGCCGTTGATCATGATATTCAGCAACACCTGCTGAAGCTGCTTCGGATCGCCCCAGACCAGCGGCAGGTCAGGGGTTAACTCCTCAACCCAATCGATATTCTTTGCTTCCGGATGTTGCGAAGCGAACAGCTGCGTCTGTTTGATAAGGCGGTTGATATCAACATAGGTGAATTCCGGTTCTCCCGGTTTGCCGAAATAGAGCAGATCGGTCACTGTCTTATTCAGCCGCTTGACCTGTTTCTGAATCTGGGACATCACCTCGCGGCGGGGGTCATCAGCGGCGTAGTCATCCGCCAGCACATCAATCGCACCGCCGATCCCGGCCAGCGGGTTCTTGATTTCGTGCGCCAGCCCGGCAGCCATCTCACCGACCGAGGCGAGCCGTTCGGCACGTTCCATCTGCTGATAATGGCATTGCTGCAGCTCCGCCTGCGTCTGCTCCAGAGTGCTGACCATCGAGTTGAAGCCATGCATCAGTTGCCCGACCTCATCCGGCACCCGAGCCGGCATCCGCACCGACAGATCACCAGCCTCGACCCGCCTCATCCCCCGGGCAATCTGTTGCAATGGTTTGCGCAACAGGCGCGACAGGATCAGGGCGATCCCCAGCGTCAGGATCAGCAGGTTGATCAGGGTTGAGACAATAAAGTTCCTGCTGGTTTTATTGAGCTGGTCATACATGGACGCCAGTGAGAAATCCAGGTTGAGAATCCCGATCACCTTGCCATCTGCACCGTGGCATTCCACGCAGCGTTTATCCGCTTCGATCGGCTGGAGCAGCGAAATCACCGGGGTTCCATCTGCGGTTTCGTAAACGTCTTCTTTGCGCTGCTGCAGATAAAGCTCATAGCTGTGTTGTGAAATCTTTTTACCCAGATCTTCCGCGTGGCTCGAATGTGAAATAATGCCATCCGGGGAAAAAATCTGAACACCGACCAATTCCGGGCTGGCACTGACCTTTTCCAGAATCGCCTGGACATTGGCTGAACTGCCGACACACATGGAGTGAAAGATGGAACTCTCGATCGTATTGAGCAACAGCTGGGCATTCTGCCGACTGACCTCGATCAGCTGATCCCGCTCACGCTGCAGATGATACACAGCGAAGCTCCCGACCCCAAGAATCAGGAGCAGGGCGTTCAGCAGGATAATGCGGCTGATCAGGCTGTTGAACAATTTCATTTCTCCAGAGGGACAGGTCCCATCACATGTTCTACCGGTACAGAAAAGGCCGTCAGGACAACGGCCGAAGAATCCTCAGCACAGCGGGTCAGCATTTATCCGCCCCGCTGAGATAAGCATAAATCAACTCGTCGAGGCTCGGCTCCCGACGAACATTCCGCTTCGGGCGACGAAACTTGTCAATGATCGGTTCTTCGACAATGGTCACCGGTTCGGGAGTGAATTCGACCGGCGCAGATACGACCGGCGTTATTTTCGGCAAGGGTTGCGGAGCTGTCAGTTCAACCGCCTCTGTCGGGATGACTGCTTCAGCCGCCGATGTAACCGACGCAGACTTTACGGCAGAGACAACCCCGCCCAGCGGGATGGCCAGAGCAACAATCCGCTGATCAAATTCTCCCCGTGTCAATCTCCGCAACATTCGCTTGTGCTGTTCTTTGGCAAGATCCTCGATAACCTGACTGAGATTATCAACCTTGAGGATATCGGCGTAGACCGTCTTTTGTGATGAGATAATCGTCCCATCATGATAGAGCAAGGTCACCAGTTGCGGGTTTTTGACCCCACTGTCCTCAGTCTGGACGTGGAAGCCAACCCCTTTGTAGCTGACATTATGATTGAATCCGACAATCATGAGTAACCTCAAGAACACAAAACAAGACAGACAAGTTATACCGTGAAATGGCGAGATGAAGCAATTATCTTCTTGAAAGAAAAGGATTTTCCAGATACCGCGAAATGGCGAAACGGTTTCGAAACGTTCCCTGCCGCGACCGGCTAACGGTCTGCGAGCAACAGTTGTTTGATTTTCGCAACCGCCTCCAGGGCATCGGCCGCGTAGAGATCGGCACCGATTTCAGCCGCATAGTTCTCGGTGACAACCGCCCCGCCGACCATGGTGACAACCGGCACTCCGGCCCGCCGTAAAGCCTCGATCGTAACCTCCATCTGCTCCAGGGTGGTGGTCATCAGCGCCGAAAGGCCGACCGCATCGACCTGCTGCGCCAGGGCCTGCTCGATAATTCTGGCCGCCGGGACATTCTTGCCCAGATCAACGACCTCGAAGCCGTGGTTTTCCAGCAGGATGCAGACAATATTCTTGCCGATATCGTGGATATCGCCCTCAACGGTCGCCATCAACACCTTGCCGAGACTCTTTATCCCCTGACCACGGATCACCGCTTTCAGACGGCCGAAGCCGGCCTGCATGGTTTCCGCCGAGAGCATCACCTGCGGCAAAAAGATCTGATTCCTGCCGAAGCGCCGGCCGATCTCCTCGAGACCGGGCAGCAGACCCTCATTGCTGATCTGCAACGGCTCCAGTCCCTCACTCAAAGCCTGCTCGACCAACGGTACCACGCCATCTTTATCCCCCTCGATGATCGCCCTGCTCAACAGTTCGCGGATCGTCTGCGGCTGATCGTCGGCCGTCGCTGCAACGGCCGGTATCACAACCTGCTGAGCATAGTGGTCAATATACTGTTCGGCCCGCAGATCCTGCCCGAACAACACTCTGGCAGCCCGCAGGGCGTCCATCATCCGTTCTTCTTTCGGATTGATAATCGCCGCTTTCAGGCCCGCTTCGAGAGCCATGGTGAAGAAGGTGGCCGACAACACCGATCGACTCGGCAGACCGAAAGAGATATTGCTGACCCCGAGGACGGTCGCCAGACCCAGCTCATCACGCACCAGCCGCAGGGCCTGCAAGGTTTCTGCGGCCCGCTTCTGCTCGGCGGAAACGGTCAGCGTCAGACAATCGATGATCACATCTTCGCGCGGAATACCGAGCGTCAACGCCCGGGCCAGAATCGTTTTCGCCACCGCCAACCGATCGGCGGCGGTTTCGGGAATCCCCCGGCCGTCCAGGGCCAGACCGATAATCGCCGCACCGTACTTCGCGGCCAGCGGCAGAATCGCCGCCAGGCTCTTCGCTTCGCCGGAAACCGAGTTGATCAAGACTTTGCCGTCCGCGGCCTTGAGCCCTTTTTCCAACGCTGCCGGGCTGGAGGAATCGAGTACCAGCGGCGCACCGGCCACCCCGCTGACCGCGAACACCGCCCGCTCCAGAGCGGACGGCTCATCGACTCCCGGAGCCCCACAGTTGATATCGAGCAGATCGGCACCGGCAGCGACCTGCTGCTGTGCCTCACGCCGGATATAGGCGGTTTTCCCTTCCTGCAGCTCGGCACTGTAAGCCTTTTTCCCGGTCGGA
>JAADGW010000249.1 GCA_013152145.1 Deltaproteobacteria bacterium | reverse complement strand
ACCCGAATATCCCGCGACAATGTCACGGTTCAGCTGCAAGAACGGGTGGCGTGGAGTGACGACTTCCGGGTCGGCAAAACCGTCCGCTTACCGCGCATCAGCGACAGCATCCACTGGAGCGCCCGCAACTGTGTCCGCTTGATCAGAAAGCTGCCTTTGGCGGTATAAATTCTCTCCTGCACAAAACCCGAGCTAATCTACGGGAGCGGCCGCCTGGTCGCTCCCTTTTATTTATATGACACCTGTTTCTATCAGCTACGGAAAAATTTTTCGCTTCTGGCTGCCGCTGGCCGCGACCTGGTTGATGATGGCTGCGGAAGGTCCATTCCTGGCAGCGATCATCGCCCGGATGGCTGCGGAAGAACTGAACCTGGCCGCCTACGGGATCGCCTACGCCTTCGGTCTGGTCGCCGAATCACCGGTGATCATGTTGATGAGTGCCAGTACCGCCCTGTGCCGGGGGCGGCTCAGCTATCTGCGCCTGCGCAACTTCACCCTGATCCTCTGCCTGGCCGTTACCCTGCTGCTCGGCCTGTTCCTGCTGCCGCCGCTGTTTTTCTTTTTTGCCGAACAGCTGCTCGGCCTGCCGACAGAGATCGCCGTGCTGACACACCGGGCGTTGCTCTGTCTGCTGCCCTGGGCGGCAGCTATCGGCTTCCGGCGTTTTTACCAGGGGATCCTGATTGCCGGACACAAAACCCGGCGGGTCGCCGTGGCGACCACCCTGCGGTTGCTGACCATGACCTCCAGCGCGCTGCTGCTTTACCGGTACGGGCAGATCAACGGAGCGATAATCGGCACCCTGTCTCTGTCCGCAGGCGTAATTGCCGAAGCGCTGTTCACTCGTTACCTGGCTCACCAGACGATTGCGGAGATTCTGCAGAAAAAAACCTCCGCTACACCCCAGATGAGCTACCGGGAAATCTGGGAATATTACCTGCCGCTGGCCCTGACCCCGTTTATCGGCCTGTCAATCCACCCGCTGGTGACCTTCTTTCTCAGCAAGAGCCGTGATGCGCTGGAATCGCTGGCGGTCATCCCGGTCATCTACGGCTTGACCTTTGTGTTCCGCGCTCTGGGACTCTCCTACCAGGAGGTCGCCATCACCCTGCTCGCTGAAAACCGGGCACACTATCCGCAAGTGCGTAACTTTGCCATCGGTCTGGGGCTGTTCACCACCGGCTGTTTGTGCCTGATCGCCTTCAGCCCGCTGGCCGAACTCTGGTTCCATGACCTGTCCGGATTAAGTCAGAAGCTGACCGATTTCGCCACCCCACCGCTGCAAATCATGGCCATTTTCCCGGCACTGACGGTGATCGTCTGCTGGCAGCGCGCGATACTGATCGACACCCGCTTGACCCGGCCGATCTCATTGGCAACCACGATTGAAGCGGTCGGAATCTTTACGCTTTTGTCGCTGTCAATGCTATACTTTCCGGTCTCCGGGGCGGTAGCGGTATCGATCGCCTACGTGATCGGACGCCTGCTGGCGGTTGTTGTTCTGCACCGGTCACTTGCCGGAGCTGGAAACCGGTTCAGCCCGGTGAGAGGTAGAGATTGAGGAAGGGGGAACACCATCCGCACAGCTGAAAAATTATCGCAATGACCAACCTTATCCCCGATTGCGGTCACACCCACTTGACTGAAATGCCGGATCTCGAATAAAAGGACGTAAACTTGGCTGAAATTCAACGTACACACCCGACAACCTCCGGCGGCCACTGGTTCATCCTCGGCGCAGCCCTGCTCTGGGGGACAACCGGTACGGCGCAGGCATTTGCTCCGGCCGGATTTGATCCGAAGGTGATCGGCGCGTTGCGCCTGTTGGTCGGCGGTATTGCGTTGTTGATTCTCGCCCTTTACCGGCGCGAACTGGGCAGGCTGAGTGATTGGTCATGGAGACCGGTACTGCTGGCGGCAGCCTTTATGGCCAGCTACCAGCTCTGCTTTTTTGCCGCCGTGGCTAAAACCGGGGTGGCGGTCGGCACCATCGTCGGCATCGGCAGTGCCCCGATAGCCGGCGGCTTGCTCGGGCTGATCTTCCGCGGTGAGAAACCGAGTCGCCGCTGGTTAACGGCCACGGTTCTGGCGATTGTCGGCTGCAGTCTACTCAGTCTCGGTGGTGAAGAGATCGCCGTCGATCCGCTCGGTATCCTGCTGGCGGTTGCCGCCGGGGTCTCTTACGCGGCCTATACCCTGATCATCAAAGGCCTGTTGGAGCGACACTCCCCCAACGCGGTCATGGCAGTGGTCGTCTGCATCGGTGCCATCATGCTGTCGCCGTTACTGGCCGGTTGCGACCTCAACTGGTTGCTGCAACCGCGCGCCATCGGTGTGGTATTGCATTTAGGCCTGGCGACGATGGCCCTTTCTTACTGGCTGTTTGTGCGTGGCCTGCAGCGGGTGCCCGTCGCAACGGCGGTGACTCTTTCACTGGCGGAACCGATGACCGCGGCAACCCTGGGGATTCTTGTGCTCGGCGAACAACTGAATTTTCAGGCCTTCCTCGGCATCGGCCTGATTTTCGCCGGGCTGGTGGTCCTGGTGGTGAAACGTCGGACGAGCAGGCACGGAGCCGCAGCATGAACCGAGAACAGCAGGCGACCCTCTACGGTTTAAGCGCGGTGCTGCTCTGGTCGACCATCGCCACCGCCTTTAAACTGTCGTTGCGGCATTTAAGTCCGATCGAACTGCTGCTTTTCTCCGGCTTCTTTTCCACCCTGCTGCTGGGGATTATCCTGCGGGCGCAGGGGAAATTCCGCTGGGTGTTCCGCTGTTCCCGCAGAGAATACCTGCTGTCGGTCGGGCTGGGGGTGCTCAATCCCTTCCTCTACTATCTGATCCTTCTGCAAGCCTACACCCTGCTCCCGGCCCAGCAGGCACAACCGCTCAATTACACCTGGGCGATCACCCTGTCGCTGCTTGCGGTGCCGCTGCTGGGACAACGGGTCCGCTGGCAACAGTGGCTGGCGTTGCTGATCAGCTACTGCGGGGTGCTGGTCATCTCCACCGAGGGCAACCCGTTCAGCTTGCAGTTCACCGATCCCTACGGGGTTTTTCTGGCCCTGGCCAGCACCGTTATCTGGGCACTTTACTGGATTTTCAACACCAAAGATAAACGCGATCCGGTGGTCGGCCTGTTTATCAACTTTGTCTTCAGCTTCCCGTTCGTGCTCGGCTGCTATCTGCTGACCAGCGACTACCGCTGGCCACCGCTGGAAGGGCTGCTCGGTGCGGCCTATGTCGGTATCTTTGAGATGGGGGCCTGTTTCGTTCTCTGGTTGCTGGCGCTGAAAAAAACTGCGAATGCCGCGCGGATCAGCAATCTGATTTTCATCTCACCATTTCTTTCGCTGGTCTTTATCCATTTTCTGGTCGGTGAAACCATCCTGCCGGCAACCTTTATCGGCCTGTTGCTGATTATCGCCGGGCTGCTCTGTCAACGGCTCGGAACCCAAACTGATTCGGGTTAGTGTCAATTTTCAGTCCGCGCTCACCGACATTTCCCTCTTCGGGCTACTCCGCCGGTTTTATTTTCGTGCGAATTACCTCAACAACATGGTAGGCATCGTTTATCGCGGTGTGAATCAGATTCGGATGCTGCTGCTCCTGAATACTGCTACCGCTGATACACATATACGAGGGGGAAATCCCTCCACCGATGACGTAAATCCCCTTGCGGGTCGATTCATAATCGGCGGTCAGCAACAGCAGTCGATCCCCTTCTTTGGCGATCCGGCAAACCCCTTCGGCGCAGGCAATCGATTGCAATCCCAGCTTGTCAAACATCGGCAACGGACCTTGTGAGCCGATACAGGCCAGGACGTTTTTCATCGGAAAACTGAGTGCATTGTAGATTTCAATGCCGTCAGACTGACGAACCTCGCTGGTACGGATCACCAGACGGTCGACCCCCTGTGCATCAACTTCGCCGATCCGCGGCCGAGCCCCCGGCAACAACCGGATATGACCACCGAGCAGAATCTCTTCCCCGAGACGTTGCGCGGTATCTTTATTGACATCAAAAGTTTCAGCGATATGTGCCCAGTAGACCGGCTGATCATCATCCGCTTCACGCTTGGCGCGCAAAATCGAGCTGATGACATCGGCTGCGGAGTTGCCGCCGCCGATCACCAGGGTTCGTACGCCGATATATTTCTTCGGGTCATCAAGGGTCTTGGCAACCATTTTTGCATCGCCGTAAACGGTCAGTTCCTTGGGGATACTGCTGCCGAAAGCGAGGATAATTTTCTTCGCCCGCAACGGCCCCTGTGAGGTCGAAACCAGATATCCGTCACGTTCATCCTGAACCTCCTCGAACGAGGTCTCCAGTTGCAGATTCAACTGCTCATGTTCGACAAAATGCTCGACATACTGGAGATATTTTTCGACCGTCACCGGTTTTTCCGGCGGACTGAGTTCCTCAATCCGAAAAGGTTCTTCACTGTCTTTGGGCCGCGAGGCAAACACATTTTTGCCGGCGGGATAGGTCGTTGCAATCCCCTGAAAGACCCGTTTGCCCGACTCAATCAGCAGGTAGCTCAACCCCTGCCGGTGGCACAGGTAGGCCGCAGCGACTCCGGCGGGACCGGCACCGACGATAAGGACATCATAATTCTGATGAGACATTGGATAACTCCTGGAATGTTATTACCGGATCAGCCGAAACCCGATTTTTAACCCGGCTTCCGCTGACGGCTTCGAATCCCGCAGCATAACATATCTTTAAACCGACTTGTTACCTCACTGCTTCAGGCTAAAATTCATGTAACGATTCAGCCAGCTGACCTCGCGCTGCTGAATCGTTATGAGGATACCGTCGGAAAAGAGCAGAATACCAAGGAGACTGATTGTGACGACAAATAATTACGACCTGATCATCCTCGGCGGTGGCGCGGCAGCCTTTGCCGCCGCCACCGAAGCGGATCGCCGTAAATTGCGCACGGTTATCATCAATGCCGGCCTGCCGATGGGCGGCACCTGTGTCAATGTCGGTTGTGTGCCGAGCAAGCACCTGCTTGCTCTCGGCAAAGGGCTTTATCACCCGAGCCATCCCGATTTCGCCGGCATCGAAGCGGTCAGCCCGGCCTTCGATTTTGACCTTGCCATGACCGGCAAGGATTCGCTGGTCGAGACATTGCGGCAGCAGAATTATCAGGAGGTTCTCGATTCCTTTTCACATGTCGAGTTTATCGAAGGACGAGGCCGTCTGCTTGATGCTCGCCGGGTCAAGGTCGAAAAGCAGGAGTTGACGGGCGACAGAATCCTCATTGCCACCGGCAGCAGAACCAAGGTTCCCCCGTTTAATGGCTTGGCAGAGACCGGTTACCTGACTCATATCGAGGCCCTTGAGCTGAAGCATTTGCCCACGTCCCTGATCATTTTCGGCGCCGGTTTTCTGGCGCTGGAATTCGCCCAGATCTTCAACCGGATGGGGACAAAAGTCACCCTGGTGGCCCGGGCACCACGTATCTTGCGGGTGCAGGAACCGGAGATCTCTGAGGCACTGCGCAGTTGCCTGGAAGGCGAAGGAATTGAGATTCTTACCGAAACCGCTGTCCGGCAAGTCAGTCAGGGGAGCGGTTGTAAACAGGTCAGCATCACCACCGCGAACGGTAAACGTGTGCTCGAAGCGGAGGACCTGCTGGTGGCAACCGGCGTGCGCGGTAACGTCGATGATATGGGGCTGGTGGAAGCCGGGCTTGAAATTGTCGACAACGACCGTGTGCAAGTCGATGAATATCTCCAGACCCGTGTCGCCCATATCTATGCCGCCGGAGACATCACCGGCTGTAAACGCCTTGAAACCGTCGCCGCCAAACAGGGGAAACTGGCGGTCGAAAACGCCTTTTTCAACGCGAGGAAATCGATAAATTTAAACAGCGTCCCCTATGCAGTTTTTACCGACCCGGAAGTCGCCAGCGTCGGACTGACCGAAGCTGATTATATGGCGCTCCACGGAACCTGCTCCTGTCGAACCATCCCGATGAAGATGGTTCCACGCGCGGTTACGGTCAACGACACGCGTGGGCTGCTGAAGATGGTCGCTCATCATGAAACCGGGAAGATCGTGGGCGTTCATATCCTGGCGCCGAATGCTTCCGAAATGATCCATGAGGCCACGTTGGCGGTCAAATACGGCTTGAGTGTGGACGACCTGATCGATACCGTGCATATCTTTCCGACCTACTGCGAAGCGATCAAGATGGCTGCTCAGGCCTTTCGCCGGGACATTTCGACGATGAGTTGTTGTGTGGAATAAACGGGCTCAAACAGAAAGGATCTGAAAAAACAACGTAACTCTTCAGCAGGATGGCCTCGGGGTACCCACTTCAAGGGTGTCTGTCGCCTGGATGGCGACGGTCAAGCCCCAGGGATGGGTTCATGCGGCCCTTGGAGTGGGTACCCCGAGGCCATCCATCGTGCCGCTGAACAGGATATACACTCGGTATCGCCACGGCCGCTCTGAACGTGGAAATTTCAGCCTTTGCGGGAGAGACCTCAACTGCGAGGAGCTTGACAACTCTCCAACACGTTGTTAGTTTCGAAACAATGAAAACGTAATGACACTCTCTCGAAACTGACAAAGGCAAGTCCAAGATGGATTATTTCAAGCTGACCTGGAAAAATATCATCCGTCGCAAAAGCCGCTTTTTCTTCACCCTCTCGGCCATCGCCGTGGGTATCGCCTCGCTGGTAACGCTGCTCTCGCTCGGCAGCGGGCTGGAAACGGAGATCCGCAAACAGGCGGATGTTCTTGGGGCAAATCTGGTGGTCACCCCCCGCGGCTGGTGCGCCTACGAACAAATCTCGGTCCTCACCGGGGAGAGCCTGCCCGAGGCCATCCCGAACACCGATGTCGAAAAAATCACCGCGATCAAAGGTCTGACCGCTTTTCCCTACCTGACTCAGCGCACCGCTCTCAGGAATCAACCGGTGCCGCTGATCGGGATTCTGCCGACCCGAATGAAGCAGTTCAAGAACTGGCGGGTCGATCGGGGACGCTACCTGCTGGATGGGGCCAATGTCGTGATCGGTTCCGGTATTGCCGGACAATTCAAGCTGAAGCCCGGCGATGAGCTCAGGGTCCGGGGACAGAAATTCTCGATCAGCGGAATTTTACAGGAGGTCGGCAACCGGGATGATCTGGCAATCTATATGAACCTTGCCACCGCTCAAAAGCTCTACGCGGTCGGCGACAAGGTTTCCTTCATCGCGGTGAAGGTAGACGACATCACTCGGATCGATCAATATATCCTGGAGATTCAAGCGGTGGCCAATGTGGCGGTCTCCTCCGACAAACAACTGCTGAAATCGGTGCTGGCCATCGTCGGCAGCGTCGGCAGTGCATTGAAGCTGGTCGCCGCGGTCGCCATCCTGGCCGCCTTTTTCGGCATCGTCAATACCATGATGACCGCCATTTACGAGCGGCGCCGGGAGATCGGCATCCTGCAAGCGATCGGGGCCAAAAAACGGACCATCTTCTCCCTGTTTCTGTGGGAATCGGCCTGCTACGGCCTGCTGGGCGGGATTGTCGGGGTGGTGGCCGGTTTCGTTTTTTCCTATTTTGCGGCCCCCTATATCGGCCAGAATGAATTTACCGCCTTTCTCGGCAGCGAACAGAGTGTGCAGCTTTTCAGCGCCGGAATCACCTTGAAATCCCTGGTCTTTTCGGTTCTGGTCTCGGCTCTGGCCGGAGTCTACCCGGCACGTCAAGCCTGCAAACTCAGCCCCGTGGAGGCCATCAGCTATGAATAATGCCATCATCCGCAGCGAAAAGCTGACCAGGATCTACGATAAAGGCTTCCGCACCCTGGCCCTGCAGGAAGTCGATCTGCAGATTCCCAGAGGCAGCATCACCTGCATCATGGGCCCCTCGGGGCACGGCAAGAGCACCCTGCTGCATCTGCTCGGCGGCCTCGACCGGCCCAGCAGCGGGAAGGTTTTTCTTGATGATATCGAACTGACCGCCATCACTGCCGACCGGCTGGCGGAAATCCGCTCGCGGAAGATCGGTTTCGTCTTTCAGTTTTTCAACCTGCTGCCGGTCCTCACCGCACTTGAAAATGTCCAGGTGGCGATGATGCTGGCCGGGACAGGAAAAAAGGAACAGGCAGAACGGGCTACCGAGTTACTCAAACTGGTGGGCCTCGCGGATAAACTGCAGGCCAAGCCGAACCAGCTCTCCGGTGGACAGCGGCAGCGGGTGGCCATCGCCCGGGCGCTGGCCAACGATCCGGAGATTCTGCTGATGGATGAGCCGAGCGGCAACCTGGATAGCCGTTCCGAAGAAGAGCTTTTAGAGCAGATTGGCAAAGTCAACGAGCGGGGGAAAACCGTGGTCATCGTCACCCATTCGGAAACTGTCGCCGCAATGGCGCAACAGATCGTCTCCATCCGCGACGGCCGACTGGTGTCCGGCGGAGCGAACAGGGCTGAACGACCGGGAGGAAAGAGTCTATGAAAAATTATCTTCGATGGGGCATTGGCGTAGTTTTACTGGTATTTATCGGTGTCATCTCAGCATCCGGCAACTGGAACTGGTTCGAGAGTTCAGCACCCTCAAAGGCCCTGAACGTCAACAGCGTGGTCGCCGACCCCGGAGCCTATCAGGGGGAGATCAAGGTGCGGGGTGTCGTCGCCCGGACCTCTCCCGACGCCGCACTGTTCGCTCTGATCGATGTTCGTGAATATCGGAGCTGTGGGCGCTTGAGCTGTGCGTCAAAATTTGTGACGGTGCATTATGCCGGGAGTGGGTTGCCAAAAATTAAAACCGAGGTGGTGGTTGCGGGAGAGATGGTCTCCTCCGGGCAGGGTTATCTGCTGCAGGCTGAAACCGTCCAACGGCTGGATCAATGATGAAAAATAAAGCGAAGAACAATGCCGCTGAAGCCCCCTGCCGGGTGAGCTGCTTCAATGAAGAACTGATCAAGGACATTCAGGATTCCCTGGCCGCTGAAGAAGAGCTGCAGCATCTGGCCGAGTTTTACAAACTGCTCGGCAGTCCCGTCCGGCTGAAAATCATCTTCGCTCTCGGCAAGGGGGAACTTTGCGTCTGCGACCTGGCTCATATTCTCGGTCTTTCCATGCCGGCCACCAGCCAGCAGTTGAAATTACTGCGTCAACAGGGACTCCTCAACCACCGCAATGATGGCCGCATGTCCTATTATTCCTTGACCAAACCGCGCCTGTTTGAGGCGATTCAGGGGGATGTGACGTTTATAGAGAAAGGTTAGGGGCCATGCGGGACATTCTATATCCCCCCATGTGACTATTCAGCGGTGCGACGGATGACCTCGGGGGGCCCATAAACCCTGATCTTTTTCAACTTCAGTTCTGACGGAGTTCGGGAAACCACTTGCAGCGTAAGAAGTGTTTATGGTACCACAATACCAAGTTCCCGATTCCCGGACCTTTGGTAAGGGGTTGAAAATAAATTGAATACTGACATGACAACTCAGCTCACCATCCGCAATGCCCTGCCGAGCGACTTTGATGCCGTGGTTGCGTTGGACCTGGTCGGCGACTCCGACGACAAACCCGCCTATTGGCGCGGCATCTTTGACCGCTACGTCACAACCGACCAGACCGGCGGTTTTTTTCTCGTCGCCGAAATAAGCGGCGAGGTCATCGGTTTCATTGTCGGCGAAGTACGCGCCTGGGAATTCGGCTCACCGCCGTGCGGCTGGGTCTTTGCCTTGAGCGTCGCACCGAAGAGCCGGGAAATGGGCGTCGGTGAGCTGATGTTCAAAGAGATCTGCCGGTACCTGAAGCAGGCCGGTGTGACGACCGTGCGGACGATGGTTGACCGGAAAAATAAGCTGACGCTATCGTTTTTTCGGAGCCAGGGTTTGCGGACCGGTCGCTATATTGAACTCGAAAAGCCGATTGATAATTCTTAACCGGGAATTCCGTTATGAAATTGCATAAGGCCAGCCTGTTTGCCCTCTATGCGGTCCTCGAACTGGCCAGTGATCCTGAGCGTCAGCTGTCGGCCACCGATATCGCCGACAGCTACGGCATCTCCACCCATCACCTGGCCAAAGTGTTGCGCACCCTGGTGCGCTCAGGACTGGTACAGGCAGTGCGTGGTGCCGGTGGCGGCTATCGCTTTACCGGGGTCACAAATCGAACCACGCTGCTCGATGTTATCGAGCTGTTTGAAACGCTGGACGCCGAGCTCGACGCTCCGAGCCCGAAGGGGCAGGCAGGTGAAGCCGTTATTGAGGAGCTGCAGAGTATCGCCCGCGAGATCGACGACCTCACCAAAGCGGTCCTGGACACCATCACCCTGGAAACAGCCCTCAGCAGCTCCCGCTTGCGCACCAGGCTCGCCGGGCAAGCATAGTCCCAACGAAACCGGGAGAACGGCAGTATCAAGGAGATCAAGACGAGGACATCTTTGAGGCAACCAATGCGGGAAAACAGCGGAGAGGACTGTGAAAACAGTGTAAAAATGGGCAGGATCGGCTACCGCCCCTACTGGGCGCTCAATCTTTCCATTCTGATCAGAGCGGCACACCAGGTCGGTGCAGCGGTCTTTCTGGCGGCCTATCTGCTTGACGCCATGGGCCGCCGATGGTCTATGTGCTTATCGCTCTGCTCAGCGGCGGCCTGCTGCTGATCACCGAATGCTTGCGACATCGGCAGATCTTCAGAGAACTGGCAGGGATGATTACCCTGGTGAAAATCCTGCTGCTGGGGGCGGCATACCACGGTTTTTTACCTTTGCCGGAAACCGTGCTACTGGCCTTCGTCATCGCTTCGATCGGAGCCCACGCACCGAAGAAGGTACGGCACAGACTGCTGTTTTAAGCCTGATCTGCGTGAGAAGGCCACCATCTCCGGCTTGAATTCAAAATCGCCGCCCAGACTCCCCGGTCTTCCCCGGACGGAGGTTTTTTTGTGAAAATCATCGATTCTGTTGCTGCCGTATTCTGCCATCAAGAACAGATTTTTGCGGTCCGCCGTCAACCATATCTGAATGCCTTTCCGGGATATGATTCCTTCCCCGGCGGGAAAATTGATCGGCAGGATTCCAGATTACAGCACTCCGCTCCGTTGCTGCGTAATTGGGACGGGCAGGCAATGCATGCGCTGGTTCGGGAAATTCGGGAGGAACTGGACTACGACCTCCCGGCGGAAAT
>JAADGW010000082.1:1930-12626 GCA_013152145.1 Deltaproteobacteria bacterium | reverse complement strand
ACCTCATCGACCGCATGCAGGCTGTCCATCACCGCTTGACCGATCAGGCTGACGTCGATCTCTTTGTCCCCACATTCCTGAAAGCGGCGTTCCAGTTGGTCGACCATGGCTTCGATCTGTTCGACCGAAACCGGACGTTTCTCACAGGCCCGCTGCATCCCGGAGATGATTTTGGCGCGATCGAAGGCCTCGCGACGACCATCCTTCTTGATCACCCAGGGCAGGATCTCTTCAACCCGCTCATACGTGGTGAAGCGCCGTTCGCAGGCCGGGCACTCACGGCGACGACGAACATTATTGCCCGCTTTGCCGATCCGGGAATCGACCACCCGGGTATCGTCATGCTGGCAGAACGGGCAATTCATGCATCCTCACTTGCGGGGAACTGCTGGTAGCCGATCCCCGCTTCATCCAGCATCTGCAGCGACAGCTGATCCGGGTAGCCGCGTTTGAAAACAATCCCGCTGACACCGGCATTAATCAACATTTTACTGCAGATGATACAGGGCGAATCGGTACAGTAGAGCATTGCCCCGTCAATATTTATCCCGTGCCGTGCCGCCTGAATGATGGCATTCTGCTCGGCATGCAGACCACGACAGAGCTCATGCCGCTCGCCGGAGGGAATCTTGAGCCGATCCCGCAGGCAACCGGTGACATCACAGTGCGTGATACCGCTCGGCGCACCGTTATAACCAGTGGCGAGGATATTTTTCTCTTTCACCAGCAGCGCTCCGACCTGACGACGCATGCAGGTCGAACGACTGGCAACCAGTTCAGTGATCTGCATGAAATATTCGTCCCAACTCGGCCGCTGCATAGCTTGTCCCTACTTCAAACGATGGGCGTACAGCGGAAACTGCCGGCAGAGCTGTTTGATTTCTGCGCGGATTGCCGCCAGTTCCGCTTCGTTATCGATATTGTTCAGCGCCCGGTCGATCCAGTCGGCGACCTTGATCATTTCTGGCTCTTCGAGTCCGCGGGTAGTGGTTGCCGGGGTGCCGATGCGGATACCGCTGGTGACAAACGGCGAACGGGTATCGAACGGTACGGCATTCTTGTTGACGGTGATACCGGCCTTTTCCAAGGTTGCTTCGGCAACTTTACCGGTCAACTCGGTACCGGTAAAATCGAGCAGCATCAGATGATTATCGGTACCACCGGAGACCAGTTTATAACCCTTGTTCACCAGCTCGGCCGCCAGCACCCGGGCGTTCTTGACCACCTGCTCGGCATACACCTTGAATTCAGGCGTGAGGGCCTCTTTAAAAGCCACCGCTTTTGCCGCGATGACGTGCATCAGCGGGCCGCCCTGAATTCCGGGGAAGATGTTGCTGTTGATTTTCTTGCCCCATGCTTCGGTACAGAGGATCATGCCGCCGCGCGGACCACGCAGGGTTTTGTGGGTGGTGGTGGTGACAAACTCGGCATACGGAACCGGATTCGAATGGACCCCCGCAGCAACCAGCCCGGCGATGTGGGCCATATCGACCATCACCACCGCCCCGACCTCGTCGGCAATCCGGCGAAACGCGGGGAAATCAATTTCACGGGCGTAAGCGCTGGCACCGACAACGATCAATTTCGGCTTGTGCTGTTTGGCCAGCTGCTCGACTTCTTCGTAATCGATCGTGCCGGTCTCCGGTTTGACCCCGTAAGGAACGATATTGTACAGCTTGCCGGAGAAGTTGACCGGGGAGCCGTGGGTCAGGTGTCCGCCGTGAGCCAGGTTCATGCCGAGCACCGTGTCGCCAGGCTGACAGACCGCCATGTAGACGGCCATGTTGGCCTGTGAGCCGGAGTGGGCCTGAACGTTGACGTGTTCGGCGCCGAACAGTTGTTTGGCCCGATCGATGGCCAGTTGCTCGGCGACATCAACGAATTCACAACCACCGTAATAACGCTTACCGGGATAGCCTTCCGCATACTTGTTGGTCAGCACCGAGCCCTGAGCTTCAAGGACTGCGTCACTGACAAAGTTTTCCGAGGCGATAAACTCCAGGTTATATTCCTGACGTTCAGTCTCTGCGTAGATGACTTTTGCGATTTCAGGATCGAATGCGGCTAACGTCTTTTCGCACATTAGGTTTCTCCACGTTACGGAAAAAACGGGACAGCTCGAACTGTCCCGTCAGGTGGTATTTACAGATGCTGCTCGACAGCCGTAATTTTCGCCAGCCGGTTCTGATGCCGGCCTCCGGCAAATTCACTGTCGAGCCAGATTTCTACCAGTTTGAGCCCTTGCTCGATGGAAAGGACCCGCCCCCCCATCACCAGGATATTGGCGTTGTTGTGCTCACGGGCCATCTGTGCGGTAAATTCGTCATGCACCAGTGCCGCCCGAACCCCCGGAAACTTATTGGCAACAATCGACATGCCGATACCGGTACCGCAGATAAGGATTCCGGCATCAGCTTCCCCCCGGGAAACGACACGGGCAACCTTGGCACCGAAATCGGGATAATCGACCGATTCGCTGCTGTTGGTACCGTAATCCTTACATTCCAGGTTACGCCGTTGCAACAGCTCATAAACAGCCTGCTTCAACGCCAACCCGCCGTGATCACTTCCGACAGCAATCATCTATTAACCTCAGATTTTGCGAAAGGCCAGGGTTGCGTTCGTGCCACCGAAGCCGAAGGAATTGGACAGGGCAACCCGACACTCAGCCTGACGGGCTTCGTTCGGCACGTAGTCGAGATCACAGTCGGGATCCGCTTCCTGGTAGTTGATGGTCGGGGGGATAACGCCTCGCGCCAGTGACAGCGCCACGTAACCGGCTTCGATCCCACCGGCAGCACCCAGGGCGTGGCCGGTCATGCTCTTGGTTGAGCTGATCATCAGTTTTTCAGCATACTCACCGAAAACCGTTTTGATCGCCATGGTTTCGTAAAGGTCGTTGAAATGGGTCGAGGTTCCGTGAGCGTTGATGTAGTCGACCTCTTCGGGGTTCAAACCGGCATTATTCAACGCCATTTTTATACAACGGGCAGCACCTTCCCCGCCAGCCGCCGGTTGCGTCAGATGATAGGCATCAGCACTCATGCCGTAACCGATCACTTCACAGTAGATATTGGCTCCACGGGCTTTTGCCGAGTCATATTCCTCAAGGATCAGGATCCCGGCACCCTCGGCCATGACAAACCCGTCACGATTCTTTTCAAACGGACGACTGGCCGCCTGCGGATCATCATTACGGGTCGACAGCGCCTTCATGACATTGAAACCACCGACCCCCAACGGCGTGATCGTTGACTCGGTGCCGCCGGCAAACATGGCGTCGGCATCGCCGCGGGCGATCATGTGATAAGCATCACCGATCGAATGGGTACCGGTGGCACAGGCAGACACCGACGACAGGTTCGGCCCCTTGGCACCGAATTTTATCGAGATATGTCCAGGGGCCAGGTTGATGATCAGCATCGGAATGAAGAAGGGCGAAACTTTCTTATAGCCGCGCTCGAGCATAACCTTGTGATATTTTTCGATTGCCGGCAAACCGCCGAGACCGGAACCGACCAGCACCCCGACCCGTTCAGCATTTGCCTCGGTGATCTCCAGACCGGAGTCGTTCAGGGCCATCCCTGCTGCTGCCAGACCGTATTGGATAAAGAGATCCATTTTTTTGATCTCTTTTTTTTCGATATAGTCCTCAGCGTTAAAATCCTTGACCTCACCGGCAATATGGGTCGGCAGATCGGCAGCATCGAAACGGGTAATCATCCCCAGTCCCGACTGACCGGCAGTAATGGCTGCCCAGTTTTCCTCAACACCGATCCCAAGTGGCGACACGATACCGACACCGGTGACCACAACTCTACGCATAGCTCTCTCTTTTCGGTAAGTCTCCCCGGCAGGCCGGAAAGAGAATCTGTCTGCCGGCTAGCGGGCAGACAGATCATCTTAAACATATATTGTGAGCGGAAAGTAGAACGGTGGTGACGGAACTGCTGCCGCCACCACCGTTATCATTCAGGATGCGTTGGTGATGTAATCTACGGCATCCTGTACTTTTTGAATTTTTTCGGCGTCTTCATCAGAGATTTCAACGTCAAACTCTTCTTCAAGAGCCATAACCAGTTCTACGGTGTCGAGAGAATCGGCGCCCAGATCATCCATAAAGGCTGCACCTGCGGTCACCTGATCGTCATCTACACCCAACTGCTCAGCGACAATCTGCTTTACACGTTCTTCAATAGAAGCCATTTGCTTTCCTCCTGTGTGGTTTCGGCTATAAACCTAGCCATTTTGTTTACATATACATTCCGCCATTGACTCCCAGAACCTGCCCGGTGATGTAACCGGACTGCTCCGAAGCCAAGAAGAGTACTGCGTTGGCAATATCGTCAGCCGAGCCGAGCCGAGCCAGAGGAATCTGGGCCGCCAGCTCCTGACGTTTTGCTTCCGGCAGAGCATCGGTCATATCGGTGGCAATAAAACCGGGCGCGACCGCGTTGACCGTAACGTTTCTTTTTGCCAGCTCACGCGCATTGGAACGGGTCAACCCCATCAGACCGGCTTTACTGGCACAATAGTTGGCCTGTCCGGCGTTACCCATCTGACCAACCACCGAGGCGATGTTGATGATCCGTCCGTAGCGCTGTTTGGCCATCACCTTGGCTGCCGCGCGGGAACAGAGGAAAGCTCCCTTGAGATTAACCGTCAAAACGGCATCCCAGTCCTCATCCTTCATGCGGAACAGCAGTGCGTCACGGGTAATACCGGCATTATTGACCAGGATATCAACTCGGGCAAAGGTCTCCTTGGCGACCTTGACCATATTTTCAACATCCTCGGTAACCGTGACATTGCCCTGAACAGCAATAGCCTCAGTGCCCTGTGCTTTCAATTCGGCAACAAATGCCTCAGTCGCCACAGGATCGATGTCAACGGCAACGATCTTTGCTCCCTGGCCCGCCAGAGCCAGAGAAATACTACGACCGATTCCCCGCGATGCGCCAGTCACGATGGCAACTTTATCCTGTACCATGTTCTTTCTCCTTATTTATGTAAAGACCTACAATATCAGACAACGAACCGGATAGGCCAGCAACAGCATTAAAACTTCTTCAAGCTTTCGACATCACAAATATTCTGCACCGTTGAACCTTTGGCGATTCTCTTCGCCAACCCGGACAGAACCTTCCCCGGGCCGATCTCAACGTAGCGTGTTACACCGAGCTGCTGCATCTTTAAAATCGACTCATCCCAGCGGACCGGGGCGCAAACCTGCTCAACCAGCAACAACTTGACCCGTTCCTGCTCCTGATAGGGAGTCGCTTCGACATTGCCGACAACGGGACAGCTGAAATTGTCGACCGAAACCTGCTGCAGCGCAGCTTCCAGTCGTTTTGCCGCAGGCTCCATCAACGAAGAATGGAAGGGTGCGCTGACCGGTAACGGCAGCGCACGTTTTGCGCCACGCTCCTTGGCCAGAGTAATCGCTCGATCAACGGCTGTCGCATGTCCGGCAATGACGATCTGCCCCGGACTGTTGAAATTTGCCGGAGCGACGACTTCGCCGGCAGCCACGTCACTGCACAACTGTTCGAGCTCCGACCGCTCAATTCCCATAATTGCGGCCATAGCACCGACACCGACCGGGACCGCTTCCTGCATGTACGTTCCACGTTGCCGGACGATACGGACCGTGTCAGCAAAGGACAGAGCCCCGGCACAAACCAGAGCAGAGTATTCCCCGAGCGAGTGGCCGGCGGCATAAGACGGTTGCAGATCGGTTTCCTGTTCCAAAACCCGCAAAGCAGCGATACTGGTGGTCAGAATCGCCGGCTGGGTGTTGGCCGTCAATTTGAGTTCAGCCTCGCTGCCGCTGAAACAGAGCGCCGCGATATCAAACCCGAGCGCATCACAGGCCTCTTCAAAGACAAGCTTTGCGGTTGTAAAGTTATCAACCAGATTTCTTCCCATGCCGGGGAACTGGGACCCCTGACCGGGAAATAAAAATGCGTCCATTACTGTAACCCTATAAGCGGTAAAGCAAAAATTACCAGCGCAGCAAGGTTCCACCCCAGGTAAACCCGCCGCCGAACGAAGCCATAAGAACCAGATCACCCTCTTTTAAAAGGCCGCCGCGATTGGCTTCGTCGATGGCGATCGGGATTGTCGCCGCGGAAGTATTGCCGTATTTGTTCACGTTGACAAAATACTGACCCGCTTTGAACTTGAGGCGTTTGACCGTTGCTTCAAGGATGCGCAGGTTGGCCTGGTGAGGAATAAACAAACCCACGTCTTCGCTGCTGAAACCGTGTGCGTTGAGAGCCTCTTTGGAGACCTCCGTCAAAGAACGTACCGCGAACTTGTAGACCTCGTTCCCCTGCATCCGCAAAAAGGTCAGACGAGCCTCAAGACCTTCGAAAGAGGGAGGATTTCTGGTTCCGAAACCGGGCTGGTAAAGCATCTCGAAGTGACTGCCATCCGAATGCAGATGAGAAGAAAGCACCCCGGAATCACCTTCCTGTGCTTCCAGCAGAACAGCACCGGCGCCATCGCCGAACAGCACACAGGTGTTCCGATCTGTCCAATCGATAGCCCGACTGAAGACCTCAGCACCGATCACCAACGCTTTTTTACCACGCCCATGGGACAAAAAGTCATCAGCACAGGACAAGGCAAAAAGAAATCCACTGCAGGCCGCGGAAATGTCGTAAGCGAAAGCCTTTTTTGCGCCCAGCTTGGCCTGCACGAGACAGGCTGTCGCCGGCCAGGGATAGTCGCCGGTGACGGTTCCCATGACAATCAGATCGACCTCATCCGCCGACACCCCCGCCATATCCAGAGCCCGCTGCGCCGCTTTGACCGCCAGGTCCGAGGTGTCTTCATCCGCAGCAGAAATTCGCCGTTCCTCAATCCCGGTCCGGGTAACGATCCAATCATGGCTGGTATCAACCATTTTCTCAATATCGAAGTTGGTCAGAATCTTTTCCGGCAGATAGGATCCTGTTCCAACGATGCGTGCCTTCATAACCGGGACTCCTCTATCCGGGATATCTTGCCACTCAGCACAATGTATCAGCCGATCAAAACAGCTCCGTCAGGCGTTCTTCGATCCGGATCCTTGCATATTCGGCGGCCTGACGAATTGCAATACTGATGGCGACCGGGTCCGAGCTGCCGTGACAGATAATTCCGGTACCGGCGATACCGAGCAGCGGTGCGCCCCCGTATTCAGCAGGATTGATCTTCCGCTTGAAGGCCTGAAATGCCGACCGACTCAACAGATAACCGATCCGCGCCCAGAAACGCGCCTCGATCTCACGCTTCAACATGGTCCCGACAGCGACCGCCAGTCCCTCAGAAACCTTCAACAGGACATTACCGACAAAACCGTCACAGACAACGACATCAACCGTGCCGTTATAAACATCGCCCCCCTCAACGTAGCCGACGTAGTTCAAATCGGTTTCCTTAAGAAGCTGGTGGGTCTCGCGGGTCAGATCATTGCCTTTTTTTTCTTCAGTACCATTCGAGAGCAAACCGACCCGCGGGTGAACTTTACCGAGGACCTGTTCGACATAGATACTGCCCATAAAAGCAAACTGGAACAGATTGATCGGCTTACACTCAACATTGGCACCCATATCGAGAACCATTGTCTGCCCCTCCAGGCTCGGTACCAGGGTACCGATGGCCGGGCGATCGACGCCTTTTACGCGCCGCAGGGTCGCCATTCCGGCGGCCATGGTTGCCCCGGAATTCCCCGTACTGACAACCGCGGCGGCTTTCCCCTGCTTGACCAGCTCAAAAGCGACACGGATAGATGAGTCTTTCTTTTTGCGGACGGCGTCCGAAGCAGAATCCATCATGCCGACAACCTCGCTGGCATGGTGAACCTCAAGTGACAGTCCCCGGGTCTGATGCTTTGCGAGTTCGTGCTGAATCCGATCGATATCACCGACCAGAATCGACTCACAGCCCCATTGTCGAGCGGCAGCAACCGCGCCGGCAACCTCGTTGACCGGCGCCGAGTCCCCTCCCATGGCATCAATAGCTATTTTTAACGACATAATTTAATCGGAGTTTTTCAGATTTCGTCGCTATTGATAACTTCTTTGCCTTTGTAGGTCCCACAGCTCGAACAGACACGATGCGGCTGCTTGGGTTCCTGGCATTGCGGGCAGATTGAGATACCGGGGGCGGAGACGGCGTCATGAGCACGACGCATATTTTTTTTCGATTTGGACGTTTTCTTTTTAGGGACTGCCATCTGTTTTTCTCCTTACAGCCGAACATCAGGTTCAGCGTTATCTATAGTTCAGGCAAACGCCTGTCTTGTCCTAATCCTCGGACACGTTAATATCAAGCTCGGCCAGCGCCGTAAATTTATTATTAAACGGCTTTCTGACGCAATCACAGGTGTGAGTATTCAGATTACAACCGCACTTACTGCACAGCCCTTTGCAGTCCCCCATGCAGATCGGACGGATCGGTAAAGCCATCACCAGCTGATCCTGCAACGGTTGGAACAGATCGAGGCATTCATCCCGGTAAAACACCAGCCCCAGCTCGTCAGCACCCAGCTCTATTTCGCTGTCCTCTTCCGGCACATCCTGTTTATCGGTAACCAGAGGGGTATAGGTGAAAGCAAAATCGGCGCTCAGTTCTCTTGCATAGCGTTGCAGACAACGGCCGCAGACCAACTCCATACTGGTCTGGAGAGAACCCTCAACCTCAACCAGTTGCCCGGATTTCTGCAACCGCAGGTGAAACTCTATCGGCTGGGTAAAACGCACCTCATCCTGCTGTTCCATCTCCACCAAAACCGGGAAATCGGAGGAAGTGCAGGTCAGCTCCTTGATCAGCCCGCCATCTTTGATGTCTTTTAACTCAAGACGCATCCGAGCAGCTCCAGAGCAAAAGTGAACAGTATAAAGAGAGCCCCAAGCATGTCAAGGGAAAAGCCCCCATACAACCGTTTGAGAATGGGGAGTTTTCTTAGCCCATCAGCACGCAATTTGCAAGGTTTTTTTTAATCGGAAAAATGATATCTATAAGGGCAACAAATCCTGAAAAAGCCGGTTAACTACGGAATTCTTTAAGAGTTCAACCTATCCGACAGGGCCATAAATTAATGACCGAGGCAATTGAGTTAGAGAGTCTGCAGGAATTGATCGAAATCATGGCGTTATTACGCTCCCCGTGCGGCTGCAGCTGGGACCGGCAACAGACGCCGGAAACGCTCCGCAAACATATCCTTGAAGAAGCTTATGAATTACTGGAGGCGATCGACAACGGAAAACCGGATGAGATCTGTGACGAACTGGGCGATCTGTTGTTACAGGTCGTCTTTCAGGCGCAGATTTTTTCTGAAACGGGGGAATTTACCCTGCACGATGTGGCACGCTCAATCTGCAACAAGCTGAAACGTCGACACCCGCACATTTTCTCCGACGCCGACCACGAAGGGCACGAACAGCGCTGGGAAGAAATCAAACGTCAAGAGCGTCTCGAGCGCGGCCAATCAAGCGACCTCGCACACCGGATTCCCCAAACCCTGCCGGCGCTGAAGAGAGCCACCAAAGTAGCAAAAAAATCCCTCTCTGACGACCCACGGGCATCGATTCAGAAGATTGAATCGAGACTGCAGCAGATCAAAGAGATGCTTTCCGAAGATAACCGTCCGCAACCGGAGCTGGAAGAAAACCTGGGACAGATGCTGCTCGCTATCTGCCAACTGTCCGCGGCAAGCCATTGTGACCCGGAGGATATTCTCAGGAAAAAAACCTCTCAGCTCATCGCAAAAATTGACTCCACAAATAACGTGTATTAGGGTCATAATTATTGAAGTCAGTGAAAAACAAACGGTTTTCGTGTCATCCACAATTTCTGTTGGTAAGCTGTTGAAAACCCTGTTGAAACAACCATCAGGCCAGCAAGGCCTGCCCCCTGCTGCGGCTTGCCTATTTTTTAACCATTTATTCTTCTCAATAATATCAGCTAGTTGGATGCACACAAAGTCTTTCACTTAATAATACCAGATAGCGAACAGCTTTAATTCAGTAATTCTTATGAAAGGCAGCGCCGATGTTTATAAAACTTCTAATTATCTTCACGTTAGTCCCGGTTCTCGAGCTTTACGTGCTGATCGAAGCCGGCCGTCAAATCGGTGCCGGTCCGACCATCGCGATGATATTTTTTACCGGAATCGCCGGAGCCTACCTGGCCAGGAGACAGGGATTCAACCTGCTCAACAAAATCCAACAGGACCTGAACGAGGGCCGTGTCCCGGCCGATAAAATACTGGATGGCGCCATCATCCTGGCCGGCGGGTTGTTGTTGCTGACCCCGGGGTTCTGTACTGATCTGTTCGGCTTTCTCCTGTTAACCCCGGTCACCCGGGTTATCTTTAAAGGCTGGCTGCAAAAATGGTTGGAAAAGAAAATCCAGCGGGGTGA
The DNA here is from genome assembly GCA_013152145.1 of Deltaproteobacteria bacterium. GTDB lineage: Bacteria > Desulfobacterota > Desulfuromonadia > Desulfuromonadales > Geopsychrobacteraceae > Malonomonas. The sequence goes on along the minus strand of JAADGW010000082.1, from coordinate 2,214 downwards.
AATCCATATAGGCCGTTTTTAATCCGATTTAATTCCCCGTGCCGATTTCCGTTGTCTGATGAGTTGCCACCCCTGCCGCAATTCATCAACCCCGAACAGCAGGCAGCTCCCCAAGTAGATCAGAACTCCGACCACCACCGCGATCGTCAGCACACTGCTCTTAAGCAGCACCTCCCCGGGCTGCTGCCACTCGACCAGGGTCAGAATCGAAGCCACTGCTCCCGCCATCAGCAGACAGGCGGGCAGAGCTTTCAGCAGCGGGATCCAGAGCGCGCTCTGCAACA
>JAADGW010000082.1:0-1921 GCA_013152145.1 Deltaproteobacteria bacterium | reverse complement strand
CTGCAACAACCAGAGCAGCAGGCAGGCATTAAAAATGGTCGCAACGGTAAGTGCCGTGGCCAGACCCAAGTGCTGAAAATACTGCATCAAAAACAGACCGCAGAACAGGTTGACCAACAGCGTCCAGAAAGAAACCAGCACCGGAGTCCGAGTATCCTTCAGGGCATAAAAGGTCTGTGCGGCGATTCGACTGTAGCCCACAAACAGCAGGCCGGGGGCATAGCAGATCAACGCCAGCGCGGTATTTCGCAAAGCCACGGGATCGAACTCGCCACCAAGAAAAAACAGGGAATAAACCGGGGTGGCACAGAGGATGAGACCGACAACTGCCGGCAGGCTGAAAAGCGTGATCAAGGTCAGGGCAAACCGCAGGGAGTGCTGCATCCCGGGAAGGTCATTCTCGGCGACCTGTCGACTCATCATCGGCAAGGCCGCCTGAGCCAGGGAAACAATAAAGATCCCTTGCGGGAACTCAAACAGGCGTTGCCCGTAATAAAGATAAGAGACACTCCCTTCCGGCAGAAACGACGCCAGCAGGCGCATGACAATGATATTGATCTGATAGATCGCAACCCCGGCGATACCCGGCAGCATCAGGGTGACAATCCGGCGCAGCTGCCGATCATGCCGAAAACGGAAATCGGGACGAAACCGGATACGATATTTCAACAATACCGGAAACTGCAGCAGCAGCTGCAGGACACCGCCGACCAGAACCCCGATCGCCAGGGCAAAGATCGGCTGCTGAAAAAGTGTCCCCAGGGTCAGGGCGCTGAGAATCATACTCAGATTGAGAAACAGCGGCGACAGCGAGGGCAGAAAAAAATGCCCCCGGACATTGAGAATGCCGGTGACCAGCGCCAGAATAGAAACCAGGCCGATGTAGGGGAACATCAAACGGTTCAGCTGGTCGGTCAGCAACAACTTCCCTTCAACCTGCCCGAACCCGTAGCCGATTCCCTGTACAATCCAGGGGGAGCAGACAATCCCTGCGGTCACGATCACCAACATCACCAGCAGCAACAGGGTGACACAGCGATTTGCCAGCTGCTGCGCCTCTTCCTCACCGCGCTGATGAAAAACCTCAGAGAAGGTCGGCACAAACGCGGCGGTCAGGGAACCCTCAGCAAAAAACCGCCGCAACAGGTTGGGGATGGTAAATGCCATAAAAAATGCATCGGTCGCAAAACCGGCGCCGAAAAAACGTGCGACAATCATATCCCGGATCAAACCGGCAACCCGGCTGAGTGAGGTGGCGGACGCCATCACCAGGGTTGCCGCAGCAATTTTTTTTCGGACAGACATTTAAAGTAATTAATCCCAGGATTAAAATCGATAACTATATGAAGCTACGTTGAAATATTAAACAGATTATCTATTTCTAACTTGACAGCGGGTTATGATACGACTACTATCCCGACACTTTGTCAGTCTGAATAATAAACATATAGAAGGAGAAAAAAACGTGGCTAACCATAAATCGGCAGCAAAACGTAATCGGCAGAATGCGATCCGTAACGCCCGCAACACCCATGTCCGTTCCACCATGCGCACCCTGGTCAAGCAGGTCCGCGAAGCGGTTTCAGACGGCAACAAGGATGCGGCGGCAGAAGCACTGAAAAAAGTTATCCCCTACATCGACAAAACCTCGACCAAAGGGATTATCCACAAGGCGACCGCCAGCCGTAAGATTTCACGCCTGACCAAGCTGGTCAACAGCCTCGATTGAATATCCGCCAACATAACAGTAACAAAGGGGCTTTATAAGCCCCTTTGTTATTTCAACTTTTCCGGGTCAGGCGCAACATCAGGCTTTCGAGCAAGGCCCCGGCATCAGCACCGCTTGACTTTATCGCCAGATCGGTTTCCAGAAAGAGCTCATAAGCCCGCTGAAAATCTTTGCGGGAAAATCGTTTTCCCT
>JAADGW010000165.1 GCA_013152145.1 Deltaproteobacteria bacterium | reverse complement strand
GGAGTTGATATTCGATCGGATCCTCAACCGTGATGATATTCTGTTCCCGCGAGTTGATCTCACTCAGGGCCGAGTAGAGAGTTGTGGTTTTGCCCGCTCCGGTCGGACCGGTGACCAGAAAGATCCCGTGGCTTTTATGAATCATTTTGTTAATCTGCGGCAGCTCCACCGGATCGATACCGATATCCTCCAGAGTCAACGGGCCGGCACTCTTGTCGAGCAGCCGCAGAACCACCCGCTCACCGAAAGCGGTCGGCAGCGTCGAGACCCGGACGTCGGCCTGGCGACCGGCGATCCGGACCGAAAAGCGACCATCCTGCGGCAGCCGTTTCTCGGCAATATCGAGGTTGGCCATGATTTTCAGTCGCGAGACGATGTTCGGCAAGCCCGTAACGGCGGACGTTGTACTTCGTAAAGAATACCGTCGACCCGGTAACGGATCATCACCTCGGTTTCGAACGGTTCAATGTGGATATCGCTGGCCCGCCGACGGTACGCCTGGGTAACCAGGCCGTTGACAAAGCGGATGATCGGTGCTTCGTCACTGGTGTCGAGCAGATCCTCCATCTGTACATGCTCATCCAGATCAAGCTCACCGGCATCGATATCGGCCATGCTGCTGTCACCGCCACCGGAGAGCATCTCATAGGCTTGATTGATCGCCTGCAACAGTTTATCGGGAGAGGCCAGACAGGGGATGATTCGGCAACCGGTCAACACCGACAGATCGTTGAGAATCCGGTTATTGTTCGGGTCGGCGACCGCCAGGCGGATGGTTTGTCCGTCAATCTCAAGCGGGACGGCCAGGTTCTCCTTGGCGTAGGCGATCGGCACCGTGGTCAGCAGGTGCAGAGCACTCGATTTGACCGCCGGTTCGGCGATGTACTCCATACCGCTCTGAGTTGCCAGCGCCTCAGCCAGTACGGCTTCGCTGGCAATCCCTTTCTCGCGGATGATCTCGCCCAGCTTAAGCTGATTGTTTTCCTGCTCGCGCAATGCCTGGCGGATGATCTCTTCGGAAAGACCCTTGTCCTGCACCAGAATATCACCGAGCTGGCGCCAGCGCATCGCTCTCATGGTTTACTCCCCAGTGACCGGCGGCTCAACAACCGACCCGTCAGCGTCCGGCGCCTGTTGTCCCAGGTTGAGCCGCTTAGCCCCGTCCTCAGTATTGAACAGCTTGAGGTTCGACCGATTTTCCCTGGTGATCCGCTCCATATCTTCACTGCTGCGAACCACCTTGGGGGTAATGAAAATCAGCAGACTGGTCTTCTTTTCGCTGGTTGATGAACTGCGGAACAAACGACCGAGAAACGGAATATCGCCGAGCAGCGGCACCTTGCTGTTGGTTTCGGTCCGATTGGTTTGAAAGAGACCGCCGAGCACCACGGTTTTACCATCCCGGACAACGATCGAGTTGCGCAGCAGGCGTTTTTTGAAGGTCGGTCCGACCTGGTCAACCGTACCGACCGACTGGTTGGACGGCACCACATCACTGATCTCCTGATAAACCTTCAGGCGCACCAGATTGCCTTCGGTGATCTGCGGGGTAAAACGCAGCGTCAGGGCAACATCCTGCCGCTCGACCGTATTGATCGGGTTACCGTCGTTATCCTTTGACCTGGAGGTGATGATCGGCACATTTGAACCGACGATAATTTCGGCCTCTTCGTTATCAGACGTCAGCAATCGCGGGGCGGAAAGCACGTTGATGTCGGTATCGGTTTGCGACAGCTGGATCAGGGCCGAGAGGGCCGGGATGGTAATGATACTGCCGTCGGCACCAACCGTGGATATCGGGCTGAACAAGCCGCCGAGCAGGATACCGCTGACCGCCTTGCTCAGCAGCGTCGGAGTACTCGAAGAAGAGCCGGCATTCAGATCGGTCAGGCTGACTTTCCCCTTATTCAGGTTGCTGCTACCGAAGACCACGCTGTCATTATTAACGTCTGCCGCCCCCTGCAGTGAGGCCCCGAGTTCCAGCAGCGCATCCATGGAAACTTCGAGGATCAGCACCTCGACAAAGACCTGCTTACGTTTGATATCGAGCTGCGCGATCAAGTCCTTGATACCGTCGTAATCTTCGGGAGTGGCATTGACGATCAGCGCATTCGTCGGTTTATCCGCCGTGATCGTCACGTCGCCAAACACCTTGCCCGCTGCGGTTTTCTTACCGGCCGCCGAGTTTCCGGCGGCAGACAGCATCTTACTGAGGGTTTCAGCCAGGCCTTCCGCCGCGGCATGTTCCAGATAATAAACATGCACCCCGGCGCGGGTCAGGTCAGCCCGCTCGTCAATCTGGGCAATAAGTCCTTTGACATGAGCGATAAAATCCTTGTTGCCGAGCAACATCAATTTGTTGGTCCGGGGGTAGGGGATGATCTGGCCGGAGGGTTTTTTGCTGAGGATCGTCGCCGCAGACTTACCGCGCGCTGCCGTGGTTACCGGGCCGCCCCCCTTAAGGATCTGCATCACCACCTTCGCGGTATCTTCAGCATCGGAGAAATAAAGCTGCACGATCTCCATGCCGTCCCCATCCCAGGAATGGTCAAGGACGTTAAGAATCCGGACCAGCCGCTCGATATTGGCGGCGTTATCAGTGATAATGACAGAATTGGTCGCCGTGTGGGCAACCACATAGCTGGTTTTGGGGATCAGCGGGCGTAAAATGGTATCGACGACAACTGCAGCATCCAGGTTTTTCAGTTCGATAATGCGGGTGATAAACTGCTCGCCGAGCCCACGGCCGTTACTGATCGGCAGATTCGATTCCTTGGCGCTGCGGATCGAGACGATCTTGTTGACCTCTCCCGAGGGGACGATCGTGAAACCTTTTACGTTAAGCACCGTGATAAACAGTTTGTACGCCTCGTCGATCGTCACCGGCCGCGGCGAAACGACGCTCACCTTGCCGCGCACCGCATCGTCGTAAACAAAATTCTTACCGGTCAGTTCACTGATCGTGCTGATCATATCGACCAGCTCGACATTCTGGAAATCGAGTGTGATTTCCTCGTCCCCGGCAGGACTTTCCGCCCGCACCCAGGAGGCATTGAACAGTGAAATCTGCACCAGAAAAACCATCAACAGAATCATTATGCCGCGTTGGCTCACCACGCTGAACTCCTATTCAAAACGATACTCGAAAGTTTGTCTTTGTCCGTTTCGTACCAGCCCGAGGGAGATATCGTTGGCCTCGCGCACCTGCTGAAAGACCTGTAGTGCTTTCTCCGGACTGTTCAACTTCACCTGATTGATCTCGACGATCAGATCGCCGACCCGCAGCCCGATCCGTTCGAGCAGGGAGCCTTTTTCAATCTCTACCAACTTGAAGCCGATGGTTTTACCGTTTCGCAGTTGCGGGACCATACGGGCCGTCTGCAGCAGGCGGTTCAGATTGGCCCGAGCATTATCCGCCGCCGCCCGGGACACCCGCCAACGGTTTCCACCCAGGGCGACAACATCGCTCGCACCCACAGTCGTCCCTTGCCGGATCAACCTGGTTTGTGATTCCTTGCGCGGTTTCAACAACAGCTCACGGCGGATCCCGCGCTCGCTGACAACCACCATCTGCCGGGTAATTTCAACAACCTCAACCCCGGGCGATATTTCACCCCGCAGGCGAAACACTCCGGTTTTGCGACCGACCTGAATCAACGCCAAGGAATTATCCCCGGCAACCACGGTCCCGACCAGCACCATTTCCCCCCGCTGCGGTTGTGCCGAACCGGCCGTCTGTGCAACTGCCGGTTGCGCGCTCAGATCAATCGGCTCCGTGCTCTTGCCGACAGCCTGCGAATCAAACAGGTTGCGATCGAGGATCACCTGAAAATCGGCTGCCTGCAGCTGACGGACAACCGGCTGTGCCGCCTGCGGTTCCGGCAACAAAGTCTCTTCACTGCTCAGCAGCAGGTCAACAACCTGTCCGGACAGACCCCCGGCGATAACCCCGCCGCACACGGCCAGGCCCAACAGGAGATAATTGAGTAATTTCTGAAGATCAATCTGCACGGTAACCAGCTAAAACCTATCGCAATAAAGTAACCACTCAACACAGACCAAACAGCCTGAGATCAAAAGGAAATCGCCATCGGCAGAAGATAAAAACACCGATGGCCCTGAGTCGATGACAGAATGACATATAATTATACCCAATTCAGCAGAAATTGTTACTTTTTAATATGCTCTTCACCATTACCGCACTCCGGTTCAACCGCCAGGTTCTTCCCCCGCAGCAACCTGGCGCAGGGTTTCAATGCCGACTTCATCCAGCAGTTTGCCGAATCGACACTTACGGCCGGCGGCCGAGATCCAGTCGACAAGGCGCTCAACGGCGGCCAGCGCCTGCTGATCGTCGGGGATATGTTCCAGCACCCGGCGACTGAGGCGGGGTTGACTGCCACCGTTGCCGCCAATGGTCAGATGCCAGCCGCGCGGGGTCCCGATCAGACCGATATCCTTGATACAGGTCTCCGCACAGTCGTTGGGACAGCCGGATATCCCCAGTTTAATCTTCCACGGCATCTCCCGACCGTGAAAACGACGGTCGATCTCCAACCCGACCGCTGTCGCATCACGCAGACCACGTTTGCAGCAGTCGGTACCGGGACAGATTTTGACACTGCGCACCCGGAGTCCGCTGCTGCTGCCGTGTGGCGTACCGAGCTCCGCCCAGGCCGTATCGATATCAGTCTCGTCAAAACCGATCAGGATGATCCGTTGTGCGCTGGTCAACTTGATCTGCCGCAACCGGTACTTGTCAGCAACATCGGCGATCTTGCGCAGCAGAGCGCTGTCAACAAGTCCGGCCGGGGTGTGCGGCGTAATAGCATAGGTTTGCCGATCACGCTGAACAATCGCCGTTTTCCCCGTGATATCGCCTTTTTTTGTCATCTTTTAACATCCCATGGTTATTGCTGCGTTGCACGGCTTGATGAAAACCGGTCTGCCGAAGTGAATAAGCGGCTTGAATCCCTCCAGGATTCCTCTATAATCGCACACTGCATTAGAATTTTCGTAACTATTCAGCAGGATGGCCTCGCGCTGCTTGAATTAGTTACGAATTTTCATTGTAACAATCTGAATATTATTTCCAATCGCTTATTTTCCCCAAAGGAGAGAATAGATGAAAGCAGTCCTGATGGATGAATTCGGTGGCGCTGAGGTCATGAAAATCGGCACTATCGACAAGCCGCAACCGAAAGCCGATGAAGTGCTGATCAAAGTCGTTGCAACCAGCATCAACCGTCCCGATCTGGTGCAGCGCATGGGGAAATACCCGGCTCCTCCGGGTGATTCCGAGATCCTCGGCCTGGAAGTCGCGGGAACCATTGCCGAAGTCGGCAGCGAGATAAGCGGCTGGAAAGTCGGCGACCGGGTGATGGCTCTGGTCGGGGGCGGCGGCTACGCCGAGTACGCCGTGGCCTACGGCATTCACCTGATGCCGATCCCCGACAGTATGAGCTTCGAAGAAGCCGCCTGCGTCAACGAAAGCTACATCACCGCCTTCCTCAACGTGTTTATGATCGGCGGCCTCAAAGATGGCCAGACCGCGATCCTCCACGGCGGCGGCGGCGGCGTCAACACGGCGGCGATCCAGCTGGCCAGGGTGTTAACCCCCAATGCCAAGCTGATCGTCACCGCCCATCCGGACAAAATGGCGCGGGTCAAAGAGCTGGGTGCCGATCTGGTGATCGACTTTACCACCACCCCCGACTTCAGCGACATCATCAAGGAATTCACCGGCAAAAAGGGGGTCGACCTGATCCTCGATCACGTCGGCGCCAAGTACCTGAAACCGAATATGAACTCGCTCGGCTACCAAGGGAAGCTGGTCATCATCGGGGTCATCAGCGGGATTAAGGCCGAACTCAACCTGGCGCTGATGATGGTCAAACGGCAGCAGATTATCGGCTCGGTGCTGCGCAGCCGTCCGGTCCTGGAAAAAGGCGAGATCATCGCCGAATTCACCCGCCGGGCGCTGCCGAAATTCGCCGATCGGAGCATCGTCCCGATCATCGAAAAAGTCTTCCCCATCGAAGAGGTGGTTGAATCCCACCGGATGATGGAAGCTGACCACCACTTCGGCAAGATCGTCCTGCAGATCGCCGCCGGCTGATACCGTTATTGCACAGCAACAACACAAAAGGTCTGTGCCGGACGGTGCGGACCTTTTGTGTTGTCAGGCCTGACTATACCGTATTCCCAGGAGGATAGATGTTCACAATTAACATTTGTTCAAAACAGAAGAAACGGGTTCAATATCAAAGGCAGCGGTCATGGTTAAGACCAACCTGATTCTGATCGGCATGCCGGGGGCCGGTAAGAGTACCGTCGGCGTCATCCTCGCCAAGCGCCTCGGCTACCACTTTATTGACACCGACCTGATCATTCAGGCACAGGAGCAATGTCGCCTGCAACAAATCATTGACCGGCGGGGCCTGGATGCTTTTCGCAAGATCGAAGAACAGGTTCTGCTCGGCCTCAATACCCGACGCTGTGTTATCGCGACCGGCGGGTCAGTAATCTACAGCCGTGAAGGCATTGAGGCGATCGGCCGGAGCGGCACGTTGGTCTACCTGCAGGTCCCCTTGGCAGAATTGCAATTGCGAATCGCCGATATGGGCCGACGGGGACTGGTTATGAGCAAGGGCCAAAGCTTCGCCCAACTCTACGCAACGCGCACGCCCCTTTACCGGAAGTTTGCCGATCTGAGCATCCCCTGCTCCGGGTTGAACGCCGAGCAGGTTGCCGCGCGAATCGAAGCCGGCGTTACCCTGCCCTGAAACAGCTCAACGATATGACTGGATATAGCGAGTCAGTTGATTGATCAGAAATTCCTTCTCAGCGATCGACGCCTTAACCAGGTCACCGATCGATACGATTCCGACCAGCTTGCCGTCATCCAGAACCGGCAGATGACGACAGCGTTTTTCTGTCACCAGTGCCATACATTCATCAACCGACTGGTCGGGGTGAACAGAATATATCTGGTCCGACATAAACTCCTTCACCTGTTTGTTTAATGATGGTTCACCCTTGACAATCACCTTCCGCACGTAATCGCGTTCGGAAATCATCCCCAACATCGCTCCCTGGGCATCGGTCACAACCAAAGCACCGATATTGGCCTGCGCAAGTCTCTGCAGCGCTTCCTGAACGGTCCGATTCTCATCAATCATCTCGATCACAAACCCCTTCTCCTGTAAAATCTCCCGGACAGTTTTCATTGTCATCCTCCTGAGTTGAGCCGCCGGCAGTCAATCTTGTCGTCAGCAGATTAGCTTCCAAAGCAGAAATTTAACTGTGTCCATCCGGAGTTTCCAGACGGACACAGATTAGCACAAGGTCGATGCGGTAAAAAATCAATTGCGCCACGGTCCAGAGAAACCCGCAAAAAACTGTATTGAACAGGTGCTTTCGAGGTTGAAAATCGGCTATAATGGATGGCTGAAAGTTTTTCACCAATAATGTTCATGCACAGTTTCATGCACAAAAAGAGAGACTGAAGGTTATGTGTTCCGAAGAACTTGACGAACTGACGAAAAAAGGGATCGAAGCTGCGGAAAAAGGCTACATCCATTCGGCCCAGGTCTTCCTGGGGCAGGTCGCCGAGCAGCGCAACACCCCGGAGTTGCACACCTACCTGGCTTACTGCCTGGCCAAGGGACAGGGGCGAACACATTCTGCCGCCAAAGCCTGCCACGAATCGATCAAGCGGGAACCGAACAATTCACTTCACTACCTGATGCTCGGTCGCATTCTGCTGATGGCAGGAGAAAAAGGACGCGCAATTGATGCCTTCCGCCATTGAATATCAGCCCCGACCCGAAAATTATCGAAGAGTTGAAAAAGCTCGGCCTGCGTAAACCGGCCGTGCTGAAGAGTCTCAAACGCAACCACCCCCTCAATCGCCTGCTCGGCCGGGTCTTCAGCACCATCGGGCTGCGCTGACGGTCACCGGTGCCGGGTCAAAAAGCGGTCCAACTGATTGGCAAAGGCCTGCTTATCCTTGCTGCTGAAAGATGTCGGGCCGCCGGTCTCAACACCGTTACTGCGCAATTCATCCATAAAGTTTCGTATCGACAATCGTTCGCGGATATTGTCTTTGCTGAAAAACTCCCCGCGCGGATCGAGAGCGTGACCGCCCTTGTCGATCACATCGGCCGCCAACGGAATATCCGCGGTCACCACCAGATCCCCCGGTTCCAGCAGACGAACAATCTCCTGATCAGCGACATCGGCTCCGGCAGCGACCTGAATTCCCCGGATCCAGCGCGATGACGGAAACGCGATCGCCTTATTCGCCACCAGCGTCAATAAAATTCCACGCCGTTCAACGGCACGATAGAGCAATTCCTTGATCTGCCTGGGGCAGGCATCAGCATCGATCCAGATTTTCATCTTTTTCCTTTCTGTTGATACAGCCGTGGCAATCGGCTCTTCATTCCCCAGCGGCAGCAGCAATCCCCGGCACCCCGTGCGAAAATCAGCACACCGGGAATTTCTATCCATCAGAGAGACAAACGGCACGCGAACAGCATCAAAGCAACCCGGCAACTTGCCCTGTTATTTCCCATTACACCTGTGTTTTAATGGGCCGAAATTAAATCCCGGCAGGAGGAAACCATGAAAAACCGCTACATCATGACAGCCTTTGGCAAAGACCGCACCGGCATTGTTGCCGACGTGACCCGGTTGCTGTTCGAAAATGACTGTAATCTTGAAGACACCAGCATGTCGATGCTGGCAGATGAGTTTACCCTCAGCCTGCTGTTTTCCAGCCGGCAGTCCGATATCGAGGCGCGGTTGGCGAAAGAGTGTCGTCGACTGGAGCTGGAAAAAGGGATTTCCGCGTTTGTCCGGCCGCTGCAGGCCCAGCTCTCAAAACCGCAAAAGGGTTACAAAACCTGCACCCTGCACATCGAAGGGCTGGATCAGGCCGGAATCGTCTACAAAACCAGCCAGTTCCTCGCCGACCACCAGCTGAACATCATTCAGCTCAACTCAACCGCCACGGCTTCGCCACAGAGCGGCGCGACCATCTACCGCATGGATATCCGCATTCAGGTCCCGGAAGAGATCTCTCTGGATCGGGTGGAAGAAGAGCTGAACAGTGTCGCCGACGAACTGCACGTCGACGTGATGATGTCGCGATAAAATCAAAAAAAGCCATAGTAACTATTCAGCAGGATGGCCTTGAAGTGGGCACCCCGAGGCCATCCATCGCGCTACTGAATAGTTACCAAAAAGCCGGAATCTGCGGCAGCCCGGCGCGAACGACGATCAGGACAGGACCCGGTAGGGACCGGTCGCATAGCTGCGCAGCTGGACCGGCCCCTCATGTTCGAGCAACGCCTTGATCCGATCACGATTCACCGGGTGAGTGATCCTCTGCAACACCAGCTCGGCCGGGCACCATTCGACTTCTGGAGTTTCCGCGCTCGGCGTCGGTTCGCCCGCTGAATAGCGAGCGGTAAAACAGAAAATCACCGCCGCCGGGTCGGAAACTTTCGACCAGATAGCGACGGGCCTGGAGCTACAGATCGTAACCCCGGTCTCCTCCAGAACTTCACGACTCAACGCATAGATCAGCGCCTCACGTTCTTCGACCCGCCCCTGCGGGATCTCCCAGCCGCGGATATGATGCCGGACCAGCAGGATTTCCTCCTGATCATTCCGAATCAGGCAACTGACGACCAGGGTATGTTTCGGCTGCAGCATAACAACACTCCAGAGGGCTGACCGGGGCCTGATCAGCGTCGATCTTCAGCTCGGGAAAGAACCGTCCCGGCGACGGCCGGCTTATCGGTCTGCGGAGGCACTTTCGGCAACAGCACCCAGAGGCGGCCGTCCTGTTTCATCCGTCCAGCGATCTGGCCGGCGGCATCCCCCATCCCCCAGAAAAAATCCGCCCGCACCTGTCCTTTAATTGCGCCGCCGGTATCCTGGGCGACCATCAGCCGTTTAAGGGGTTCGCCACTGCCCGGCCAGGTGGTGGCCAGAAAAACCGGCGCACCGAGCGGAATCGTCCGGGGATCAACCGCCAGGCTGCGCTCGGCCGTCAATGGCACGCCGAGAGCTCCGGGAGGAGATTTAAACTCGGCGGGGAGTTCGCGAAAAAAAACGTAGCTGGGATTCTCTGCCAGAAGCTGTTCGCCCGCCTCGGGGTTCTTTTCCACCCAGCGCCGGATGTTCTGCATCGACATCTGGTCACGGGTCATGACCTTCCGCTCGAGCAGCAGTTTACCGATCGACCGATAACGCCGACCGTTCTGGTTCGCATAATTGACCATCACCCGTTCACCATCCGGCAGACGGATACGACCGGAGCCCTGAATATGGAGAAAAAACAGTTCAACGGGGTCGTCAACCCAGAAAAGCTCCTGCCCGGCGAGGGGCTGCTCGCTGCTGTCGATCTTACTGCGATCATAATAGGGGACAACCCGGTTTCCGACCAGGCGGCCACGCAAACGGTAGTTACTCAGTTCGGGGTAGATTTCACCCAGGTCGATAATCAGCAGATCGTTCGGTTGACCATAGAGAGGATACTTGAAGCGCTCGGTCGGCACCCGACTGCCGGCGAGCTCCGGCCCGTAGTAACCGGTGATGGTTCCACTGACAGAACCATCTTCGTTGCGAACTTGATAAGGCTGGAAATATTTTTCGAAATACTGCCGGGCCGCTTGTTCGTCGCCCACCTCAACCCGGGCAACCGCTGCACAGACCTGCTGCCATTGCTCCCGCTTGGAGATAGCTCGACAGCTCTTGCGAAAGGTCTCCAGTGCGGACGCCGGCCCCGCATGTGCCCAGCCATCAACCTCGCTCCAATTGACCGGCCGCAGCGGCTCAACCTTTACCGGTGCCGGTAACTTTTCAACAGTCGGAGCTTTACCGACACAGGCGGAGAGCACCAGGAGCAAACAAAGACTTAACAGGCAACGGAGCATAGAATTCCCCAGGTCAATGAATAATATCCGGATATCCAGGCGATCTGGCTCCAGAGTATATAGCAAACGGGTAAACGGGATAAAAATAAAACGCCCGGCAAAGCCTAAAACATATCGACCGGATCAACGTCAATTACAAGCCCGACCCCTTTGCAGACATGTTTTTTCGCTGCATCGATACGGGTCAACAAGGAGCGTAAAGCTGGCCGTTCAATTGCCTTCAAGAGGATTTGATACCTGCTCTTTCCGCGTAACCGGGCCAATGGACAGGGGCTCGGCCCGAGCACATCGACACCCTGAACCTGACAGAGCAGTTCAGCGGCCAAGCGTTCAGCAGAGGCTTTAACCTGGCTGCCATTGTTCCCCGCCAGAACCAGATTGATCAGGTGTCCGCAGGGGGGATAACCGAGTTCCTGGCGGAACGGTATTTCCTGCCGGTAAAACTCTGCGTAATCCTGCTCGACGGCGCAGCTGAGCGCAAAGTGTTCTGGATTGAAAGTCTGGATCAACACTTTGCCACCACCGGTCGCCCGCCCGGCCCGCCCGGCAACCTGGGTCAGCAGAGAAAAGCTGCGTTCGGCAGCACGAAAATCGGGCAGATTAAGAATACTGTCGGCACCGAGCACCCCGACCAGACCGACGCCGGAAAAATCATGCCCTTTGGCGATCATCTGGGTTCCGACCAGGATATCGACCTCCCTTGCCAGCATCTGGTTGACCAGCCTCTGATGTGCCCCCTTACGGCTGGTGGTATCCCGGTCCATCCGGGCAATCCGGGCGCCGGGAAACAGTTCCGTCAACTCCTGCTCAAGCCGTTCCGTGCCGGCGCCTTCAGGCACAATATTCAAACCCTGACACTTTGGACATACTTCTGCAGGCGGCTCTTTATAATCACAGTAATGACATCTGAGCTGCCTCTCCCGCTGATGGAAGGTCAAGGTGATTTCACAGTTCGGACAGTGGAAACTTGTTCCGCAGTCGGTACAGAGCAAAAACGGTGCAAACCCGCGGCGATTGAGCAGCAGCAAAGCCTGTTCTCGCCGTTCCAGAGCCTGCTGCAATGCCTCCGTCAGGCGATTTGACAGGACTCCCTCCGGCGGCTGCTCGGCGAGGTCAACCAGCTCAACAGCAGGCATCGCCCCGGCATGCACCCGCTTCCGCAAGGCAAGATAGGTCATTGCCCCCTGTTGACTGCGGTAATAACTCCCCAACGACGGTGTTGCGCTGCCGAGCAGGACCGGACAGCCCTGCTGTTGACCACGCACCAGCGCCAGGTCACGCGCATTGTAGCGGAACCCCTCGGCCTGCTTGTAGCTGGTTTCGTGCTCCTCATCGACCACAATCAGGCCGAGATGCTGTAACGGCGCAAAAATGGCTGAGCGCGCACCGATCACAATCTGCACTTCGCCCCGAGCAATCATCCGCCAGGCATCGTAGCGTTCACCATCGGACAGGCCGCTGTGCAAAACGGCAAGCGTATGACCCGCCGGTTCAAAACGCGCCCTGAAGCGTGCGACCAGTTGCGGGGTCAGAGCAATCTCCGGAACCAGGACCAGTGCTTGTCGCTGTAGATCAAGACAGACCGCCACAGTCCGCAGATACACTTCGGTTTTCCCGCTGCCGGTCACACCGTGCAGCAGAAAGGACTTGAACGCACATGCTTCGATTGCAGAAGATAGTTCGCAAACAGCGTCTGATTGCTCACTGTTCAGGGTCAGGCTTTTGTCTTTTGGTAGTGGTTCGAGGAGAAACGGATCCCGTTGCCGCTCCTGCTCTGCCGATTCGAGAAAGCCGAGCTCAACCAATCGTTTCAGGGTCGCATGAGGAGCGGGAAAGGTTGCGCGCAACTGGGTTAACCCGGCAGACTCCTGTTGCCTGACATAAGCCAGCAGCTCTCGTTGTTTTTTTCCACCCGGTTCTTCCACAACCGGCAACGACCGATAAACGGTTTCAAACTGGATTCTTGTCGTCGCCTTTTCACTCCCGAGCCCTGCCGGCAGGGCACTGCGGATCACCTGACCGATCGGATGGCAGTAATAGTCAGCAGCCCAGCGCAATAACCGGATCAACTCCGGATTCAACAACGGATGTTCATCGAGCAGTTCTTTGACCGCTTTCAGACCATCGACCGCACCAGTCCGGATTTCGACCACAAACCCGACGCTGGAGCGCCGCCCGAAAGGGACCCGCACCCGCGTCCCGACACAGATCCGTTGCTGTAAAACCTCGGGAATCTGATAAGAAAAGAGCTGTTTCAGCGGTGCATTTACCGCTATCTCGGCAATCAGGTCAGACATCAGTCCTCGCGGCACATAGAGATCGTTGCTTATTTACCACAGAGTCCATTTTTTCGCGTAACATTTTCATCACGAGCAGGATCATCGTGCCGAAAAAAGCCCCCTGCTGTACAGAATCAACAGGGGGCTGAAAACTTGAAAGCAGGCGGCTATTTTTCCGTCAGGACCGCCCCGGCAATCTGTTCGGCAAACTTTCGGCAGCTGTCCATATTTTCTTGCGTCGGCGTAAAACGGAACGATATCCCGTCAGCAATCAATTTGTATTTCAGACCGGCCAGACGTTGTTCCACCATCTTTACGGCTTCGCCGCTCCAACCGAAAGAGCCGAAAACAGCACCTGCCCTGGTCTTGGGAGTCACAGAGGAAATCAGCGACAGCGCATGCCAGACCTGCGGCGGCGCATCGCGCTGGATGGTCGGCGTGCCGATAAGCAACAGATCGGCAGATTCAAGCGCATCACGGTAATCATCATCACGCATCTCACTGAGCGAGAAAAGACTGATATCAAATCCCTGCGCTTCCAGTTCGGTCCTGATGACTTTCGCCATGTTACGGGTGTTCCCGTGCGAGGAGAGGACGGCCATAACGACCTTGGGACGACCGGCAGATGGCGGAGCGGCTGCCCAGCGAGCATAAGACTGAATCGCAAACTCACCGGAAGAGCGGCGGATCGGGCCATGTGAGGGACAAACCATCTTGATCGGCAGATCTTTTATTTTTGCGAGCGCGTCACGAATCTTATCTTTGAAGGGACGCATGATGCAGTCAAAATAGAAGTGAAAATCTGTATAAAATTCGTTGATCTCATCATCGAACAGGTGATTTGGACAATAGTGAGCGCCGAAGGCATCACAGGAGAACAGCAGTTCATCTTCTGCCAGATAGGTGAACATGGTGTCCGGCCAGTGCAGGTAGGGAGCGAGGATAAAACGCAGGGTCTTACCGCCCAGGTCGATTTCGTCACCGTCACTGACAATCACCGCGTTAAACGGTCTGTTCAGCAGTTGCTTAAGAAAATTTTCACCCGCCTTGGTGCAATAGATCTGCACCTCGGGATTTTTTTCCAGCACCAGGTTCAGCGCCCCGGAGTGGTCGGGTTCGGTGTGGTTGACAACGATAATATCAATCTTCTCAAGGGGAACCTGCTCTCTGACTTTAGCGAAAAATTCTTCGGCAAAAGACACCTTGACCGTGTCGATCAGAGCGGTTTTCTCTGTTCCCTGAACCAGATAAGAATTATAGGTCGAGCCGTTACGGGTCGGGAAAAGATCATCAAAAACTTTCAGGTCCGGATGACGGACACCGACCCAGTGAACGTTATCGACAATCGAAATACTGTGATTCATCAGTTGGTTCCTCCCTGCTGGAATAAGTGACATAATCGGTCAACTATAAGCCAGTCTGAGCAGCCTGGCAAGTCGCGGCGGAAACTCAATCAGCAATCCCGGCCGCCGAGAAAATCATTCAGCCGATTGATCTCTACCATCAACTCGGAAAATCCCCGGCCCGACAAACTCTGTGCTCCGTCACAAAGAGCGGTTGCCGGATTGGGATGCACCTCAACCATAACGCCATGAGCCCCGACGACCAGAGCGGCCCTGCTCATGATCGGTACCAGCATCCGCTTACCGGTCGCGTGACTCGGATCGACAATAATCGGCAGGTGGCTCATCTCACGAATCAACGGCACCACCGAGAGGTCAAGGGTGTTCCGCGTCGCCTTTTCGAAGGTGCGGATACCGCGCTCACAAAGAACGACCCGGTTGTTCCCTTCGGCAATAATATATTCGGCGGCGGCGAGAAAATCCTCAAGCGTCGCACTCATCCCGCGCTTGAGCAGAACCGGATGGCCGGTTTTGCCGACCTCTTTCAGCAGGTCAAAGTTCTGCATATTACGTGCACCGACCTGCAACATGTCGGCGTGCCGGCAGATGGTCTCCAGTTGCTCTATCCGCATCACCTCAGTGACCACCGGCAGACCGTTCGCCTGGCCGGCCTGCTGCAGATAGCGCAACCCTTCGAAGCCGAGTCCCTGAAACGAGTAGGGTCCGGTTCGCGGCTTAAAAGCTCCTCCGCGCAGCATCTGTGCACCTGCCGCTTTCACCAGTTCCGCAGCTGCCATCATCTGCTCTTCGCTCTCTATCGAACAGGGCCCGGCAATCACTACCGGCTTTTCACCTTCCCCAAACCTGACCCCGGAAACATCAACTATTGTCGGTTCCGGATGAAAGTCTCTCGACACCATTTTGTACGGCTTGCTGACATGGATGGTCTCACGGACACCACTTAAGGTGCGGATGGTCGAATCATCAACATAACCCTGATTGCCGAGCACCCCGATCGCGGTACGCAAGCTCCCGGGAATCGGTTCCGCCTGCAGGCCCAGGGCAACGACCGCTGCGATAACCTGATCAATCTCTGCCTGACTGGCATGATGGTGCATGACAATGAGCATAAAAACCTCCGGCCCCGAAAACGGGCATCATCAATCGTGTTTATTTAAGCGTCTCAATCTTTGCGTTGCTGTAAATAGGTTTCAAGCCGCTTGAGAGCGGTGACGATCTCAGCAAACGAACGCGTGTAAGAAAAGCGCAAATAGCCTTCTGCACCCTCCCCGAAATCGATGCCAGGGGTTACTGCAACACCGGTCTTCTCTAAAATATCAAGGGACAGTCTTTGTGAATTGCTATCGATATGGCGCGCATCGGCAAGGACATAAAAAGCTCCTTTCGGTGCAAAATGCACCCCGAAGCCGAGCTCCCGTAAGCGCTTCACCAGTTCCTTGCGTCTTTTGTCGTAAACGGCGCGCATGTCGGCAACATCACCCTGACACTGCCGCAGGGCAGCAATCCCGCCGCGCTGGACAAAATGATTGGCGCAGATCAGAAAATTCTGATGCATGATCTGCAGGGTCCGTATACATGAAAGCGGCGAGATCAGATAGCCGAGCCGCCAGCCGGTCATGGCGTAAGCCTTGGAGAAGCCCCCCAGCACAAAGGCATCCTGCGTATATTCGAGGATGCAGTGCTCTTCCCCCTCGTAAGTCAGGCCGTGATAGATTTCATCCGAAATGATCGGCACCGGAATCTCGGCCAAAGCCTGCATTTCGGCTCCGGTGAGAACCGAGCCGGCCGGGTTGGACGGTGAGTTGATCAGCAACCCGCGGGTTCTATCGGTCAGCAGGTTGCGAACCTGTTCGGCCCGGGGCTGAAAGCCGTCCTCGGCAGAGGTACGCACCGTCACCGGCTTGCCGCCGGCAAAGCGGACAAACCCGGGATAACAGGCATAGCCGGGATCAGGCAGGATCAGCTCATCCCCCTCTTCGAGCAACGCGGAAAACAATAACAGCATCAGGGGGCTGGTTCCGGAGGACACAATCACCTGCTCCGGCAGGATCTCGACGCCGTAATAGTCCCGATAATGACGACAAATTTCCTGACGCAGTTCAATAAGGCCGAGAGAATGGGTATAAGAGGTCGCCCCTTCCGCCAACGCCTGCCCGGTTGCGGTCAGGATAGCGGGTGGGGTGGGAAAATCGGGTTCGCCAAGGCACAGGTAGATGATGTCATGCCCGGCAGCTTCCAGCTCCTTCGCCCGCTCCATCACCTCCATCGCCAGAAAGGGCGTGACCAGCTGTGAGCGTCGCGACAGGTTGATCTTCATAGCGTTCCTCCTCTATATTCGCCGCCAAGCTTAATCTCCGCCCACAGCGATTGCAACCCCTTTCCCGGCTCCAGAAAGCTGCACCGTTGCAATCAACCGTCACAGCGGGTAAAGTGGGACGTCTCTCGTCATTTCAGGAAATTAATGATGCCGCTGCGTACTCTAACAGTCCTCTTTCTCACCCTGTTTGTCCTGCTGGAACCACAGATCCTGCATGCCGAAAAAACTGCCGAGATGAGAGCGCGACAGCTGATTAATGCCCTCGGCTGCAAGGGCTGCCACAAACTGGAGGGGAGTGGCGGCAGCCTGGCGCCGGAGCTGGACAACATCGGCTCAAAGCTGACCCGCGAGCAGATCAGTCAGTTTCTGGCCGCCCCCGAGTCCAGCCGCAAAAACGGTTTTATGCCGAGCTATGACACAATTCCGCCAGCTGAGCTGAAAAACCTCAGTGACTTTCTCTATAACCTCCACTGACCCCGACAGAACAGAAACCACCATGTCCCAAAGAATGACCCTGATTACCTCGCCGGTCTTTGTCCCCGAGGCACAGCTGAAACAGGTCGGCAATTTTGCCGCCCTGTTCGGCAACGACAATCCCCTGGCTCTGGAGATCGGCTGCGGGATCGGCGACTTTGTTATTCAGATCGCCGCACAACACCCGGAACTGAACTTCATCGCCATCGACATCTTCAACCAGGGCTGTCGCCAGACCTGCAGCCGGATCGAAGCCTCCGGCCGGAAGAACATCCGCATGATGCGGATTGAGGCCCGCCACCTGATGTATCATTATCTGGGAAAAGACCGCCTGCAGAAGCTCTATATCAACTGCCCCGACCCCTGGCCGAAAAAACGCCATCGCAAGCGCCGCCTGCTGAATAAAGATTTTCTTGACCTGGCGAGCTACTGTCTGCAACCGGGCGCTGTTCTCAATTTTACGACTGATTTTGCCGACTACGGTGAGACGACCAGTGAGCTGCTGACCGCTGACGATCGTTTCGAAAACTGTCACCAGACACCCTACACCCATGATCTCGGCAATTATCCGATCTCCAAATATATGCGTCGCTTTCTCGATCGGGGCCAACCGATCTACTTCTGCAGCTACGCAAAAAAGGCAGGAATCCGGAACGATCCCCCCAAGCTGCTCAAAGGTTTTCGGCTGCGTTGGGGCCAGGAGAACAGATGAGCTGGCTGACGGCTGAGTTGCCGGGCACCGGTGGCGTCTATAAGGAATATCCTGAGGATTTCCAGGTCGAGGAGATCCCGCTCTACCCCTGCTGCGGCGATGGCGAGCACCTCTACCTGTGGATCGAAAAGGAGGGGATCAGTACCCGCGAACTGCTCGGCCAGCTCAGCAGAGGGCTGCAGCTGAATGAACGTGAGCTCGGCTATGCCGGTCTCAAGGATGCCCGCGCCCGGACCCGGCAGATGATCTCGATTCCGGCCGGCCGTGCCGACCGGCTCACCGGTCTGCAGCTGCGCAAGGCCCGGATTCTGCGCCAGGAACGGCACAGCAACAAATTACGCCTGGGGCATCTTGCCGGTAACCGCTTCACGATCAGACTGCGTAATCCTCACCCACAGGCCGCACAACGGGCCGCGGCCATCCTGCAGGTTCTGGAGCAACAGGG
>JAADGW010000049.1 GCA_013152145.1 Deltaproteobacteria bacterium | reverse complement strand
GCCAGCGCACGGATCCCCAGACGTTGCAGGGTGCGGATGATACGGCAGGCAATTTCGCCGCGATTAGCGACCAGTACGGTTTTAAACATGGGGCTCCCCAGATAAAGGACAGACGCTGGAATTTCAGGTCCGGGCGTCCCAGACCAGCACTTCTACCGGCGTCGGATTGTAGGCGTTGCACGGATTATTGAGCTGCGGACAGTTGGCAATCAGCACGATTACATCCATTGCTGCGCACATCTCGACATACTTGCCGGCCTCACTGATGCCGTCTTCGAAGCTCAATCCGCCTTCCGGGGTGATCGGCACATTCATGAAGAAATTGATGTTGTGGGTCAGATCCCGCTTGCTCAGACCGAACTGTTCGTTTTCCGCAACCGCCAGCAGCCAGGCATCGCGGCAAGCATGCATGGTCTTCTTCTCCAGGGCGTAACGCACCGTGTTTGACTCGGTGGCACAGGCACCGCCCAGGGTATCGTGTCGCCCGCAGGTATCGGCGGTAATTTCGAGCATCAGATTCCCTTCGGTGGAGAGCAGTTTTGAACCGGCTGTCAAATAGACGTTGCCCTGTTCACGCATTGTATCGACGGCACTGTAACGTTCGGTGGGGTTGTCGGCGCAATAAAAAAGGGTATCGACCGCCTGGTTTCCGAGCAGATCGAGAATCCGTAGCGTCTGACCCTGCCTGACCACCTGCAGCCAATAATCGCCGGCCGGAATATCGTGTCGGTAACCGGCCGTCTCTGCCTTGAGAGTACTCGCTTTAATCATGGTTTGATGTCTCCCGCTCAGCCCTGTAAATGGTAAAGATGATTGTTCATGAAGCCGCGACCGTTCTCCGGGCAGAAGGTTCTGCACGGGTCATCATCGGTCAGCGGTGTTCCCCGGCGGAACTGGTAAATGAGAGGCTTTTTGGGGTACTCGGCAGCCGGATTGAGCGGGTGGGGACAGGTGTGCAGCAGGACCAGGGTCTCCATCTCGAAACGCAGATCGACGCAGGCCCCGGCAAAGGAGTGGCCGGTATCAAAATGCATGGCGCCGGTTTCATCGACGGATACCTTGCTGAACCAGTTGACGTTGGCGGCCAGGTCTTTTTTGCCGAGTCCGTATTTCGCTGCCTCGATCAGGAAGCTGTCGTGACCGTTCAGGGTCCAGTCGTTGCCATGGTCCTGATAGGTTCGGGTCCCCCATTTCTGTTCGACAAGCGCTTTGTTGGTGTTGCCGCAGACCGTATCGTGCCAACCGGCGGTATCCGCGATCACCGAACAGAAGATGCGACCCATGTCGGAATAGAGGCAGTTGCCTTGCGTCAGTTTGAAAATATGCTGGCACTTGAGGGAATCGGGGGCGTTGTAGCGCTCAAGCAGGTTGCTCGGATTATAGAAAAGCATCCCGACATTGGCACCGCCCTGCCGGTCGATCAAGCGCAGGACCGTGCCTTTTTTGATCGTGAATGACCAGTGGGCTCCGCCGGGGATTTCATCCTGGTAGAGCAGGTTTTGATCAGAGTCAGTCATAAAACGTCTCCATAAACGGCCGACTCGGTCGGGTCGTCCCGACCGGGTCGGCTAATTGACGACAGTGACATTCACCACCGGGTCGTCCCGGCGAGATGGTTTGCTTGAATCGATGTTCGGGCCGGCCAGGCCGCTGATAGCTTCAAAAACTTCGGCCTGCTGTTTGATCGGGTCTGAGGCTTGCAGTGGTACGTCGTAGGTAATGGTTGCCCCGTAATATCCGACCTCCTCGGCATTCTGCCGCAGCCGATCAAAGGTAATCAGACGTGTTCCGAGTAAAAAGGCCTCGCGCAGATCGTGGGTCACCAGAAAGATCGTCATCTTGCTTTCCTGCCAGAGGTTGAGCATCAGCTCGTGCATATCGGCCCGGATACCCGGGTCGAGCGCTCCGAACGGTTCGTCAAGCAGCAGAATCTGTGGTTTTTTGATCAGGGCCTGAGCGATTGCCAGGCGTTGCTGCATCCCGCCGGAGAGAGCGGACGGATATTTATCTCTGGCTTCCACCAGACCGACCGCTTCGAGAAAATGTTCGGCTTCTTCCAGCGCCTGACGCTTCTTTTGGCCGAACAGTTTTCCCAACCAGGGGGCTCTTTCAAATTCGATCCCAAGCGCCGCGTTTTGTGCCACGGTCAGGTGCGGAAAGACCGAGTAGCGTTGAAAAACCACGCCCCGTTCCGCCGAGGGTTCCTCGGCGAGCGGCTGGCCGTCGATCAGGATTTCACCGCGGCTCGGTTTCTCCTGGCTGAGCAACATGCGCAAAAAGGTTGATTTTCCGCAGCCGGAGGGGCCGACAATCGAAACGAAGGATTGTTCAGGGACCTCCAGGTTCAGCTGCTCCAGAATCACCTGGCCGGCGTATTCCTTCCAGACATTCTTGATACTCACCGTGCTCATCAGTGGCCCCTTTCGTTTGCAAACCAGGGGAAGAGCTTGATCTGCATCCGCCGCAGAGCATAATCGAACAGATAGGCCATCAAGGTAATCCAGGCGACATAAGGCAGAATCGAGTCCATTGCCAGGTAGCGTCGCAGCAGAAAGATCCGATAGCCGAGGCCGCTTTGTGAGGCGACCGCTTCGGCGGCGATCAGAAACAGCCAGGCCGGGCCCAGCGAGAGCCGCACGCTATCAATCAGCCGCGGCCAGATCTGCGGCAGCACCACCCGTAGCGCCAGCTGCCAGGAATTCGCGCCCAGGGTCTGCGCCTTGATCAGCTGCTCACTCGGTAGTTCCTGGACCCGCAAGGCGACATCCCGGATCAGAAACGGGGCGATACCGATGATGATCAGAACCACTTTGGAGAGTTCCCCCAGGCCGAAAACGATAAACAGGATCGGCAGGATCGCCAGCGGTGGGGTCATTGAGACCACCGCCACCAACGGTGAGAGG
Organism: Deltaproteobacteria bacterium; assembly: GCA_013152145.1. GTDB lineage: Bacteria > Desulfobacterota > Desulfuromonadia > Desulfuromonadales > Geopsychrobacteraceae > Malonomonas. The sequence continues at coordinate 7,891 of JAADGW010000049.1, read as the reverse complement.
CCGGCCCGAACCAGAGGGATCAAACCGATTGACACACCACACAGGGCACCGATCACCGTAGATGCCAGCACTCCGCCGGCCAGACGTCTCAAGCTGGCCAGGGTATCCGACCAGAGCAGGTAGTTGCCGGTCCGTTTGTCGGCCTGAAACGCCAGGCGATCGATTGCCGCGGAGAATTTCTCCAGTCCCGGCAGCAGCTTGTCCCCGGGATTCTCCGCCAGCCGGATTTCCGAGCTGACGACATACGCCACCAGTAACAGCATAAAGGGCAGCAGAGCTAAAAACAGGCTCAGATGGCGATCCGGTTTACGATTGATAATGCGGCGCATTTCCGGCCTTTCTCCAAAGTATCGACAGCGGAAAGCTTAAAGTTTCTGTTCCGCAGCCAGCTGCATGTATTTGGTGTCGAAGCGAAACTTAACGTTTGCTTTGTCGCCGAGGATCTGCCCGTCGGGAAAGGCGATCCCGACCACATCGGCGGTTGCTGCACCATCACCCAGCAGGCCATGCTCAAACAGGAAACCCCGTACCATGTCCATGGTTTTCGGCAGCTCTGAACTTGTGGCCAGGGCCACCCCGTCTTTGGCGGCAAAGAACATTTTGGTAGCGTCCAGCTGGTTCTCGTAGCCTTGCAGATCGGTTCCCGAAGCCTCGCCCATGGCAGCCCGTGCCGCCTTTCCGGCCGCGCTGTCGGAGGACATGATCTGCATGGTTTCGTACCAGGCACCGGCCAGGGCTTTGCCGAAGGCCGGGTTGTCGGTCAGGGTCTTGCTGTTGACCACGGTCAGGTCGATGATTTCTCCGGGAATATCGCTTGAATCGAAGACTTTGTTGGCCCCGGGAATGGCAAGAATTTCCGCAACCAGCGGATTCCAGGTCACCAGCGCAGTGACATCGGAGGTACTGTAGGCGGCGACCATGTCGGCATCCGAGGTGTTGATGACTTGGACGTCCCGTTCATTCAAGCCGATGGTTTCCAGACCACGGACCAGCAGATAGTGGGAGACGGAAAGCTCAACCAGGTTGACGGGCTGCCCTTTGATATCGGCCAGGCTCGTTTTGTTTTTGAGGATGATGGCGTCGTTGCCGTTGGAGAAATCGCCGACGATCAGCGCGGTGGTATCGACCCCGCCGGCGGATGGAATCGCCAGCGTGTCCATGTTGGTGGCGGTGACAGCGTCAAAGGCCCCGACAGTGTATTGATTGATCGATTCGATGTAGTCGTTGAATTGGACAACCTCGATTTCGATATTGTACTTGTCGGCCCATTTCTTGACGATCCCCTGATCGGAGGCCCATCCCCAGGGCATCCAACCGACGTAAATCGACCAGGCGAGTTTGAACCGTTTTTTTTCTGCGGCGAATGCCGGAGCGGATACCGCAACCGTAAAAAGTGCGGCGATCAGGAAGGTTGTGATGATTCGAGTCAGCTGCCTCATTGGACCAGTCCTCCATCAGTGTTGAGGAGAGCTGGCTGCAGGGAGACAACGGGTGCTGGTCTGTGCCAACTCTCAATTGGGTCTCCCGGGCTTTTATCCCGCCGTGTACCCGGCCGCTGTTAACCGACCGGGCTGCAGCTCTCGGTCCAGTCACTCGGTGGAGCCGGAACCCTAGCTGCATTACTGTTGTCCATTCACTGCAGTAGCTGTGCCAAGCTCAAAGATCACATAAATAGAGGGGGTTGTGCATAGATCAAACAAATGAGCTGCCTGTTTTTTCCCGGTAATGCTCATTTGTTGGGCAGCACCACGACGGCCGATTCGTGCTTCGGGGAGAAACGGGCTGGGCTGCTCGGTTGCTGACCGATGCCCGCCAGGAAACAATAAACTTATCGAATAGACATCAGCCCTCTTGAGTTTAATCATTCTGAAAAGCACCGATTAAATAAAATAAGTGCAGTATAATTTGCAAGAGCTAGTTAGGGTGATATAATGCAACGCTGTTTGCTTGAGTCATTCACTGCCGGGGAGGGGGCGAAAATCCGCTTACCTTCATTTTGGGGAGTAACTGCCCATCTTTTTCTTGACATGAGACCTGTTGGAAAAACCCTAAGTAGTTACGTCATCCCTTTATCCACAACCGCAAACCGCTGGTAGAACAGCATCCAGGGCATAATCGCAGCACCGCTGTCGGGTTCAACGGGCAGCTATTCGGGAACTACCCGTTCGGCGTGCTCCGTGGCCAGCAGCAGGTACATCGCCGGCACGACGAAGAGGGTGAACAGGGTGCCGATGGAAAGGCCGGTGGCGATCACCAGCCCCATATTGTAACGGCTGACGGCCCCGGCGCCGCTGGCGGTGATCAGCGGTACTACCCCCAGGACCATCGCCGCGGTGGTCATCAGGATCGGCCGCAGTCGGATGGTGGCGGCCATCTCGATCGCCTCGCGCTTGCCGTGGCCTTGCTTCTGCAGGTTGTTGGCGAACTCGACAATCAGGATGCCGTGCTTGCTGATCAGACCGATCAGGGTGACCAGTCCGACCTCGGTGTAGATGTTGAGGCTGGCGCCGCCGACCCCGAGACTGATGAAAATCAGGGCGCCGCAGATCGACATCGGTACGGTGATCAGGATGATGATCGGATCGCGGAAGGATTCAAACTGGGCCGCCAGGGTGAGGAAGATGATGATCAGGGCGAAGAAGAAGGTCACTATGAGCGCGCTCGATTCCTGGACGAACTGCCGAGACTGACCGGCGTACTCGATGGAATAGCCCTGCGGCAGGGTCCGGGCGGCCAGGTTTTTAAGATAGGTGAGGGCATCCCCCTGGGTCACCCCCGGGAAGGCAACCCCGGAGATGGTCGCTGCGTTCTGCTGTTGAAAGTGGTTCAGTGCTTCCGGTACGGTTCTGGTCTCGATGTGGGCGATGGTCGAAAGGGGAACCGCCGAGCCGCTGGCAGTGCGGAGGTAATAATTCATCAGTTGGTCGGTGTTGAGCCTGAAGCGCTGCGCCACCTGCGGAATCACCTTGTAGGAGCGACCCTTGAGGCTGAAGTAATTGACATAGCCGCCGCCGAGCATGGAAGAGAGGATACCGCCGACATTGCGCATGGAGAGACCGAGCTGCGCGGCCAGGTTACGGTCGATGACCACCTCGGCCCGGGGCAGGTCATACTTGAGATCGCTGTCGAGAAATATGAATCTGCCGCTTTTCTGTGCTTCTTGCAGGAACTTGTCGGCTACCTGGTACAGGCGCTCGAAGGGTTCGGTCGTCTGGATGACAAACTGAATGGGCAGACCGTGGCTGCCGGGCAGGGACGGGGGCTGAAAGGAGACCACGCGGACACCGGCGATCTGGCTCAGCTCCTTCTGGATTACCGGCTGCAGCTGGCTGACGGTTCGTTTGCGTTGGTCCCAGGGTTTGAGGACCAGCCCGGCGATGGAACTGCCAGGCATGTCGAGCTGGAAGACGTGGTCGGTTTCGGGATGGCTGGCAAAGTCTCGGTAGATGGCCCGCGAATAGGATTCACGCTGCTGCAGGGTCGCGCTGGGGGCTGCGGTGGAGGCGGTGAGGATGATCCCCTGGTCCTCCTTCGGGGCGAGTTCGGCTTTGGCCCCCGCGTAGAGAAAATAGAGGCTGCCGAGGATGATCAGGGCGAAGACCAGAGTCACCGGTACCGTGTTGAGGGTACCGTGCAGCAGCCGCTGGTAGCGCTTGCGGAAGGCGTCGAATTGCCGGTCGAGAAAAAGAACGAAGTTCGCCTGCCACCCCTCCTGGTCGGGGTCGTGCGGTTTGAGCAGCTTGGAACACATCATTGGCGAGAGGGTCAGGGCGACGATCCCTGAGATGGTGACGGCGGCAACCAGGGTGAAGGCAAACTCGGTAAAGAGCGCCCCGGTGAGGCCCCCCATGAAACCGATGGGGATATAGACGGCGATCAGCACCACCGTCATGACGATGATCGGGTTGGCCAACTCGCGGGCGGCGCGGATGGATGCATCCAGGGGTTTGGCCCCCTCTTCGAGGTGGCGATTGACGTTCTCGACGATGATAATCGCATCATCGACTACCAGACCGATCGCCAGCACCAGGGCGAGGAGCGTCAGCAGGTTGATGGAGAAACCGAACATCAGCATGATGGTGAAAGCGCCGATCAGAGAGAGCGGGATGGCAATGGCCGGGATTAGTACCGAACGAAGGGATCCGAGGAAGACGAAGACGACCAGGGTGACGATCAGCAGCGCCTCGAGCAGGGAGCTCACCACCTCGTCAATGGAGCTGTTGACGAACTTGGTCGAGTCGTAGACGATCGCTCCACGCAGTCCCTCGGGCAGCTGCTGCTGGATGGCGGGGAAAATTTTCCGGACCCGCTTGATCACCTCCAGTAGATTGGCTGCCGGAGCCACCTGTATCCCCAGGTAGACCGCCCTCTGGCCGTCGAAACCGACCTGCGACTTGTAGTTCTCTGAACCCAGAGTCACGTTGGCGACGTCCCCGAGACGCACCACGGCACCGTTCTGTTGTTTGATGATCAGGTTGCGGAAGTCATCAAGGGAGTGCAGGCTGGTCGAGGCCGTCAGGTTTATCTGTACCATCTGTCCCTTGGTGCTCCCCACCGCCGAGAGGTAATTGTTGCTGGCCAGCACCGTCCGCACGTCGGTGGCGGTGAGCCCGTAGGCAGCAAGCCGCCGTGGGTTCAGCCAGGCGCGCAGGGCAAAAAGTTTCTCGCCGAGAATCTCCGCGGTCTGCACTCCCTCGACCGCCTGCACCTTCGGCTGGACAACGCGGATCAGGTAGTCGGTGATCTTGTTCGGGGCCAGAACCGGGCTCGAGAAGCCGATGTACATGGCGTCGATCGTCTGCCCGACCTTGACGTTCAGTTCCGGCTGCTGGGCTTCCGGCGGTAGCCGGTTGAGTACGGCGTTGACCTTGGTGTTGATCTCGGTCAGCGCCTTGTCCGTAGCGAAGTTCAGCCGCAGATTGGCCGTGATGGTGCTCAGACCCTGGACGCTGCTGGAAGTCATGTAGTCGATGCCGTTAGCCTGGGCGATAGAATTTTCCAGCGGCGTGGAAATGAACCCGGCCACCAGGTCGGCATCAGCCCCGGTGTAGGCTGTGGTGATGGTGACCACGGCATTTTCCGTGCGCGGGAACTGCAGCACCGGCAGTTGCCCGACAGAGCGCAGGCCGAGGACCAGGATAAAGAGGCTGATGACGGTTGCCAGAACCGGTCGGCGGATAAAAATGTCAGTGAATTTCATCGATGCTCCCCGTCTACTTGTCCTTGGGTGTCGGCGCCGGGTTGTTGGTCGGCTGGATGGTATTGTTGATGATCACCGGTGTGCCGTTCCGCAGCTTAATCTGTCCCGAGGTCACGACCTCCTCCCCGGGCTTTATACCGTCGAGGATGGCGATCTGGTCGCCGCGAGTCTCTCCGGTGGTCACGAATTTCTGTTGTGCCACCAGTCGGGGCTTGCCGTCGGGACCCTTGCCCTGCTCCTCGACCAGGAAAACGGTGGTGCCGTAGGGGTTGAATGTAATGGCCGTTTGCGGCAGGGTGAGGTAGCGCCGGGGTTTGGCAACCCGGATATCGGCGGTGGCGAACATGCCCGGTAACAGCTGATGCCGGGGATTGTCAACCCTGGCACGGACCACGACGTTGCGGGTGTTCAGATCAACCGTGGGGTTGATGGCGGAGATCTCACCGGCAAAATTTTGACCGGGAAAGGCGTCGGTCTTCACTGTGATCCTGTCTCGCACCTTGATCTGACTGATAGCTTTCTGCGGCAGATAAAAATCGATGAAGATCGGGTCGAGGGCCTGCAGGGTGACGATCTTGGTTCCGGCGTTGAGATACTGGCCGAGATCGACCGCCCGGATGCCGAGACGACCGGCAAAAGGAGCCCGGATGAATTTCTTGTCAATCAGGGCCTGCTGCGCGGCGATCCGGGCTCGAGTGTCTTTCAAGTTCGCTGTGGCGGCGTCGAGCGTGGCCTGGCTGATCACCTTTTCCTTGAACTGCTGCTGGTCACGCAGAAAGGTCTGCTTCGCCAGTTCCGCTACCGCCTTGAGCGATTGGAGTCTGGCCAGATCGGCTGCGGCGTTGAGGGTCAGCAGCAAGGTCCCCGTCTCTACCTCTTTCCCCGACTGGAAGTTGATGCCCGTAACGGTGCCGCTCACCTCCGGGGCCAGGTCCGCTCCATGCACTGCTCGCAGGGTGCCGACTACCTCCAGTTGCGGCTGCCAGCTCTGTTCGGTCGCCTTGAGGGTGGAGACGGTTTGCGGCGAGATCGCCCGCGCCGTCATGAATTTCTTAATCATTTGCGCTTTGAATGCTTGAAATCCGAAAATTCCGCCGAATAACATGCCGACCAGAACCAACATGATCACCATACGCTTGGTCATTTGAAGCCTCTTCGTTGCAAAGAATTGGGCCGAAGCTGTTGGCCGTTCAGTCTGATTTGTAACTATTCAGCAGCGCGCCGGCTGGCTTCGCGCTGCCCACTTCAAGGCCATCCGGCTGAATAGCTACTCTGCTTTTAACGTCGCTGCCGTCCTGGAGGTTGGCGTTGGCCGTTGCCACCAACCGCCGCCGAGGGCCTGAAACAGGGCTGCGGTGTCCGCATAACGCTGTCCCCGGGCGACGATCAGGCCGATGCGGGCCTGTTGGTAGTCGCGCCGGGCGACCAGCGGCGAGAGATAACTTACGGCCCCGAGCTCAAACTGTTTTTGGGTCAGCTCAAGCGTGGCTTTGGCTGCGGCCTCGACATCGGCCTGTGCCCGCAGGGCCTGGGCATCGACGGCGAGGGCTCGCAACACGTCAGCCACGTTCTGGAAGGCCAGGAGAACCGTCTGCCGGTAATGTGCTGCCGCCTGGTTGTAGGCGGCGCCGGCCGCCCGTCGTTTTGCACTGAGTTCCCCGCCGTGGAAGAGTGGCTGCAGCAGGCCGGCCCCCAGATTCCAGATCAGCTTCTGGCCGGTAAAAAGATCGCCGGCCGCAGAGGACTCAACACCGTAGCTGCCGGTCAGGGTGATCTGCGGATAGAGATTTGCCGTGGCGACCCCAACCGCCGTCCCGGCCCGGTGGAGCAGGGCTTCGCTGGCGCGGATGTCGGGGCGCTGTCGAACCAGTGCCGAAGGGAGGCTGACCGGCAGCTCTTCCGGCAGTTGCAGCGTCGCCAGTCGGAAACTCGGCAGGCCTCCCTCGCCTGGTAGCCGTCCCGCCAGCGCCGCAAGGGCATGGCGGGTAAAGGCGAGCTGTTTCTCCAGCGGTGGCAGGGTGGCGCGGGTCAGGGCCAGTTGAGACTGTTGGGAGAGGACCGAGGTTCGAGGCACGGCACCCAGCTCAAATTGCCGCTGCACCAGCGCGAACTGCTGCTGCTCGTCAGCCAGGATATCGCGGCTCGCGGCAATTTGGCCCCGCAGCGATGCTTCACGGATAGCGGTGGTCACCAGGTTTGCGGTCAGCGTCAGATAGGCCGCTTCGTATTGGAAACGCTGGTAGTCGACTTGGGCCCGCAACCCTTCAAGCTGGTATCGTGAAGCCCCGAACAGGTCGAGGGTGTAGGAAACGTTGAGCGAGGCATTGAATAGATCGAATTCGCTGCTGGAGCCACCGAAGGTGGCACCGGAGATACGCTGCCGCGTTACCCGCAGACCGGCGTCGACACGGGGATAGAGCAGACTGCCGCCGGCGGCCAGCAGGTTCTCCCGCGCCACGTTCAAGGCGGCCTTGGCCGCTGCCAACGATGGGCTTTGCTTGAGCCCCTGTTTGATCAGCTTATCAAGCTCCGGGGAACGAAACAGCGTCCACCACTGGTCGGAGAGTTCCTGTGCAAAAGCGAAGCGCTGGGCGGCACCCCCCGGCACGGCAGTAGCGGTGGTCATTTTTGGTAATGGTACGGCGGTGTAGCTGTTGGTCGTCGGGGGGGCCGGGGCACGAAAATCGGGGA
>JAADGW010000284.1 GCA_013152145.1 Deltaproteobacteria bacterium | reverse complement strand
CGTTGATCGTGAAGTCGCGGCGAAAAGCATCGTCGCGCGGGGTCCCGAAAACATTCTGCACAAAATGAAAATGTTCGTCCGGATCATTCGGCAGTTCGTCCTCGCGCGGATGACGACGAAAGGTGGCGACCTCGATCAGCTTGTTGCCGGCGAAGCGGATATGCGCCAGCCGAAAACGGCGGCCGACCAGAAAACAATTACGGAACAGCCGCCTGACCCGGGTTGGCGTTGCGTCGGTGCCGACATCGAAATCTTTCGGTCGACGGCCGAGCAGCAGGTCGCGTACGCTGCCACCGACCAGATAAGCCAGATGGCCGTTACGGTGCAGACGGTAAAGGACTTTGAGGGTCTCTTCGTCGATCTGTTTGCGCGAAATTGGATGTCGGTCGCGTGGCAGTATGATCGGTTGCGGTTGCTGCTGTTTTGTCATCACAGTCCTGTGGCGGTTGAAGTTCAGGCGGACTATAGCAGATCAAAACGGTGGGATGAAGGGTTTTGCCATGTTTTGTCATAGGCAGCGGAAATCTTTTGTTTTATCCTGTGACGCACTTTTTTTCAGGAGTCACGATGGACAGTGAAAAGCCGAACCTGATAGTCATTCTCGGCGCTACCGCCGGTGGGAAAACCGGCCTGGCGGTCCGGGCCGCGCGCAAATTCAACGCCGAAATTATCTCCGCCGATTCGCGGCAGGTGTATTGTGGCATGGATCTGGGCACCGGCAAAGATCTGTCGGAGTACGGCGAAATTCCCTACCACCTGATCGATATTGTCGCCCCGGGGACTGAGTACAATATTTTCCGGTTTCAGCACGACTGTTTTGCTGCCATCGAGGAGATCTGGAGTCGGCAGAAGTTGCCGCTGCTTTGCGGCGGCAGTGGCATGTATCTCGATGCGATACTGCGTGGTTACCGACTGGTCGAAGTCCCGGAGAATTGTGTGCTCCGCGAAAAACTTGCGTTGCTGACCGATGAAGAGCTGCGTCGACGGTTGCAGCAGCTCAAACCGCAGCAGCATAACCGTACTGATCTGGACGATCGGCAGCGCTTGATTCGGGCGATCGAGATCACTGTCGGTGAATCGGCCGCGCAGGATGAATTGCCGCCTCTGCCGAAAATCCGGCCGGTGGTGTTCGGCCTGAAATGGCCGCGCGAAATTCTCCGTCAGCGGATTGCGCTGCGTTTGCAGCAACGCTTTGCCGAGGGGATGGTCGAGGAGGTACAACAGCTGCATGATACCGGGGTGGACTGGGAGAAGCTGGAATTCTACGGGTTGGAATATCGGTTGATTGCCCAGTACCTGCAAGACAAGTTGAATTATAACGACATGCTGCAGAAGCTGCGCAGTGCGATCGGCCAGTTTGCCAAACGACAGGAAACGTTTTTCCGCCGGATGGAAAAGCAGGGGGTGGAGATCTGCTGGTTGGACGGGCCGGGGGACCCGTTTGCAGCGTTGTACCGGCAGCTTGAGGATCGGCTTTGAACCGGCAATTAAAAAAATATTTTCAGCACCGCGCAGTTACCGTCCCATGGAAACTCGAAGGTGCCAGCGGCAGCGTTTTTGAGGCTGCGATCATCATCCCCGCGCTGGCAGAAGCTGAATCGCTGCCGCAGACACTCCTTTCGCTGGCAAGCAACCCGGTTAATTTTTTGCGACGGACTCTGGTCGTCACTATCGTCAACAACCGGGTCGGGTGCAGCGCCGGGCAATTGCAGAATAATCAGCAGACGTTGGCCTGGCTGAACTCTCAGCCCTTCCCGCAACTTAATCTGGCCTGGGTTGATGCCGGCTCGCCCGGCCGGGAGATCCCCGCGAAAGAGGGCGTCGGGCTGGCTCGCAAGATCGGATTTGATCTGGCTCTGACACGACTCGATTGGTCACAGCGGCCGTTGTTGATTTCCCTCGATGCCGATACGCTGGTCGATAAAAACTATTTGCCGGCGCTCTTCCATCATTTTCAATTGAGCCGTTGTGGCGCTGCGGTCCTGCCGTTTCGTCACCAATCGGCGACTGAGCCACGGCAGGAAACGGCGATCCGCTATTATGAACTTTACCTGCGCAGCTACCTGTTCGGCTTGCAGCAGGCTGGTTCTCCTTACGCCTATCACACCATCGGCAGTGCTTTTGCCTGTACCGCTGCCGCCTATGTCGCCGCCGGCGGGATGAATCGGCGACGGGCGGCGGAGGATTTTTATTTTCTGCAGCAACTGGCCAAAACCACCGGCGTCGAAATACTCTCCGGTACGCTCGTGCAACCGTCACCGCGATTCTCCGCGCGGGTGCCTTTCGGCACCGGAAAAGCGGTCCAGGCGCAGGTTGAGGATCAGCAGCGACCGTTTCAGTTTTCGTCCGTCGGCGCCTTTTCGGTTTTACAGCGGTGGTTGAAATTGATCGAGGAGCCGCTGTCCGCCGCTGAGTTACAGTCGCGGGCGGCTGAGCTGTCTCCGGTGCTGGGAGCGTTTCTGGGCGAGTTGAAGTTTGTCGACGTCTGGCAGAAGCTGCAGGTCACCTATTCCACCCGGCAAGGTCGTCACAGTGCATTTCATCGCTGGTTCGACGGGCTGCGGACCCGGCAGTTGTTGTCCCGTCTGGATATCGGGAAATCGCCGCCGCCGGCGGAAGCGGTTGCAGAAATACTGGCGTGGGGAGGATACCCCGGCATCGAACGGGTACCGGAACAATTAGCGCTTCTGGAAAGCTTGCAACAGGCGGTGGATAACTGAAAGGCGCTGCCATCGGCAACGCCTTTCAGTTCTTTCCACTGATTTACGTGAACTCCAGACAGATAGCTGGAGTTAAGTTTCTGATTCGTAAACTGACTAAAATTTGCCGAATTCATCATCATCCAGTTTGATCTTCTGTTTCGGGCGGTTTGCCATCCCTTCCCAGCCGATGCTCTGTTTTGCGACTGCCGGCTGAGGCGGGGCAACCGGTGGAGCCGGTCGGGGGGGGGCGAATTGGCCGGCCTGTGCTTCCGCCAGGGTGAAACGGCTCAACATATGTTTCAGCTGTTCTGCCTGACTGGAAAGTTCTTCCGCGGCTGCCGCCGATTCTTCCGCCGTGGCGGTGCTCTGCTGGACTGACTGATCGATCTGCCCCAAGCCGACATTCACTTGCGCAATTCCTTGCGCCTGCTCACTGCCGGCGGCAGCGATCTCCGCCACCAGGTCGGTCACTTTGGTGATTGAGCCGACAATCTCCTGCAGCGCCACCGAGGTTTGCTCGGCAATCTGACTGCCATTGTGGGTTTTTCCGACTGAGCCCTCAATTAATTCCGATGTTTCAGCCGCTGCCCTGGCACTGCGTGCGGCCAGGTTGCGGACCTCTTCGGCGACCACGGCAAAGCCTTTACCGTGCTGGCCGGCACGAGCGGCTTCAACGGCGGCATTCAATGCCAGCAGGTTGGTCTGGAAAGCGATTTCATCAATCACTTTGATAATTTTGCTGATATTCTGTCCCGCTTCGTTGATCTCGTTCATCGCCGTGATCATCTCATCCATCCGCTGATTCCCATTTGCGGCGGCGGTGCTGGCGGCATTGGCCAGCTGGCTGGCTTGGTTGGCGTTCTCGGCACTCTGGGTAGTTTGTGAGGTCATTTCATTCATCGAGCTGCTGATTTCTTCCAGCGAGGCGGCGGTTTCGGTTGCGCCCTGGGACAGCGATTGACTCGAATCGGCGACCTGGCCGCTGGCCGAGTTGATCTGCTCCCCGGCACTCTGAATCTGAGCAATGATGTCGTTGAGGTCGATGCTGACTTTTCTGATCGCATGCCTCAGCACATCCTGGTCATCGTACGGGGTAACGTTGAATGTCAGGTTCCCTTCCGCCAGCTGTTGCAGCGGCCGGACAATATCCTGCTGCAGGCTGTCGGCAAAGGTATCCATAGCCGCAGCCATCTGGCCGATCTCATCGCTGCGCGTGAGGTGCAGTCGCTGGTTGATGTGTCCCCGGCCCAACTCTGCCAGCATGTCGATCGTGGCGCGCAGCGGTACGACGATACCGCGGGCAAAGAAGTAGAAGGCGGTTGTCAGGACAACAAGGATGATGCCGAAGACCGTGTAGCCGATGATGGTTGAACTTGCGAGGTACGAGTGCAGCGCCATTCTGGTATCCAGAATTTTCTTTTCCAGCGAGGCTTTTATTCCGGCCAAGGCGGTGTTGATGGCAACCCCTTGTCGGTCGATGGTGCCATCAATTCGCGCAAATTCTGCCTCGCTGCGGGCTCCGGCGGGAAGCTTTTTCTCGATCAGGGTGAATAACTCTGTCTCGATGCTGGAGACGAACTTCCTGCTATCTTCATTCAGTTGCCGGATCCGTCGACTTTCTTCCGCACTATCGGCCAGCTCCGCCAGGATTTTCAGGTTGTTGCTGATGGCTTCGCTGGTTTCGTTGACGATCTGTCGGTGTTCGGCATCGACGTTCCCCTCATCCTTGCCGACGATGGAATCTGTCGCTGCCAGCCGCAACCTGAGCTGTGCCTCGAGTATCTTGTTGATCGTTCCCAGTTGTCGGTCGCGGGTTTCACTGAGTGCCGTTGCGGCTTTAACGTTGCTTTCAATCCGGTTGATGATCAGTCCCATGGCAAAGAGGCCGATGACAACGGCAACCCCCATGAGCAGCATTTTTTTCGCGATCGTCAGATTCATATTCAATCCTTTTCTCCCCGGCTCGCTTTTTTGCTGCGAGACTGGGGACTGGGCAGTTATCGGGCTATCGATTGCGGGACATGATCAACGTCATCGGGTTTTAAAATGCATGTTCGGCCAGTCCAAAGAATGATGTATAATGGTTTATTAGAAAGTATTATACGAATAGATCAAGGAAAGTCAAGGTAGAATTAGTGTTCTTCAATAAATATTCCCCATAATTAGTGAGGGAAGCTTTAATCCCGCTATTTTGAAAATATGGTAACTCTTCAGCTGTGTGATGGAAGACCTCGCGCGGGTCCGCATGAACCTATCCCTGGGGCTTGACTGTCGCCATCCAGGCGACAGTCACCTTTGACGTGGGCAGCGCGAGGTCTTTCTGCTGAATAGCTACCAGCATTTTTGGCTTTAACGGCCGGAAATATCAGAGCGACCCGAACCGGTCGCTCCGTGGTGCAAGAGAGGAAATTTGTGATTCAGTTTTTGCCGAATTTGTCATCGCCCAACCGCACCTAATGGTTCGGTGCTGAGGCGCGTGGCAGCATTGCTCGCGTCTCACCGGCAATCTTGAAGCGGGCCAGCATCTGCTGCATATCGTTGGTCTGTGCCGAGAGCTGTTCGGCAATGGCGGCGCACTGTTCCGCATTTGCGGTGGCGAGTTGATTGACCTGGTCGAGTTGGGTCAGCCCTTCATCGACCTGGGCAATCCCTTGAGATTGTTCGTTGCTGGCGACGGCGATTTCGGCGACCAGCTCGGAAACCTTGCCGACACCCTCGACAATTTCGCTCAATGCGGCCGCCGTCTGGTCGGCAATTTCGGCGCCGTTGTTGGTTTTGTCCACCGAGCCTTCGATCAGCGCGGTCGTTTCTTTGGCGGCCTTGGCGCTGCGAGCCGCCAGATTGCGGACTTCTTCGGCGACTACGGCGAAGCCTTTGCCGTGCTGTCCGGCGCGGGCGGCTTCTACGGCGGCGTTCAGCGCCAGCAGATTGGTCTGGAAGGCGATCTCGTCGATTACCTTGATAATTTTACTGATGCTCTGGCCGGCCTCGCTGATCTCTGCCATGGCGTCGACCATCGCCTGCATCCGGGCGTTGCCTTTTTCGGCTGCTGTTTTGGCGCTGCCGACCAGCGTGTTGGCTTCAGCGGCGTTGGCGGCGTTGTTTCTGGTCTGTTCGCTCATCTGTGTCATCGAGGAGGAAATTTCTTCCAGCGCGCTGGCCTGCTGGGTTGCCCCGTCAGCCAGCGAGGCACTGGTTCCGGCAACCTGCTCTGCATCGGCGGCAATGCTGCTGCTTGAGGTCTGGACGGTCTGCATCGCTTCGGTCAGCCCCCGGTTGGCCTTGGCCAGCGGTTTGGCGATCAGTCCCCCGGCGGTAAAGGTGAAGTCTCCGGTCGCCAGGCGATCAAATGCCGTCAGAATTTCGCTTTTCAGATTCTCGGCAAACCGGTCCATTGCTTTGGCCAGCTGGCCGATTTCGTCGCTACGGTTCATGTTGAGTCGGCGGTCCAGATTGCCCTGTTCCATCCCCTGAACCATTTCGACAACCTCGCCGACCGGTCTGACAATTTTGCGGTTGATCATCAGTCCGCACAGCAGGGTGACAACCAGCGAAATCAGGCCTCCGGTGTAGAGCAGAATCTTCAGCGTTGCAACTTTTTTGCGCGAATACTGTTCATACATCCCGACCGCTTTGTTCATTTCCTTGAGCAGGGTGACATTGTTGGCCAGTATAAAATCAGCGGCACTGTTCAAGGCGGTTTCACTGCTGCTCGGATCGAGGAAAAGCTGCACCTGCTTGGAAAACTTTGTCCAGAGGCTCTCAACCTGACGCATCTGACTGAGGATGCGGCTATCTTGGGTCGGCGGCAGGTTGAGCTGTTTGTCACCGTTGATCAGTGCTTTGAGGGAGCTGTCGAACAGGGTATGGGTTTTTTGCAGGGTGTTGCGTTTTTCAGGGGTTGCCGGCCCGGCTTTAATCGCCAGGGCTTCTTTCGACATTTTCTGCGTCAGCATCCGCTGCCGACCGGCAATGTTAATAACCGTCGAATCATCTTTCTGGCCGTTGAGAACCAGGATGGAAACAAAAACCAGAGTGATGGTGACCAGGGTGATGACCGCGATTGCACCGGTCAGTTTGGCACTGAGGCCGAAGTGAAATGATTTTTCCATGAGGGCTCCGGAAGAGTGAGAACAATTAATTCCCTCCAATAAAGAGAACTCTACCCCATCTATCAGCTGTTGACAAGCAAGATTTGAGGATTTTTATTAATTTCCGGAGAAAGGCGGCAAAAGGCGGAACCTTTGACGGTTCCGCCTTTTGTCGCTGTCGAGAGCGGTCAGGTCAGACGATCTGTTCCATCCCCCAGATTCCACAAGGGCACATACCGGAACAGATACCGCAACCGATGCAGATGTGCTCGTCGGAGATATATTCGAAGCTGCCGTCGGCACAGTCCTCGCGCCGGATCGCCCCTTCCGGGCAGGCCTCGAGACACATACCGCAGTCACGACAAGTCCCACAGGAGATGCAGCGACTGGTCTCCCGGGTGGCATCGGTGAAGTTGAAACGGCTGCGGTTGTGCGGCCGGAACAGCTCTTTGCTGAGGCACTCTTGAGAGATCTGCAGCAGTTTTTTCTTCGCTTGCAGCGGTTTGCCGGCCAGGAACTCGTCGATGTACTCAGCCGCTTCACGACCGTGACCGATGGCATGGGTCAGCAGGCCCGGTTCGACGGTGTCGCCGATGGCGAAAATGCCGGGTGCTTCGGTCAGCTGACCGCAATCATCCACCTTGGCCATGCCGCGTTCGGTCAGCCACTCATGCGGGACATAGCTGAGATCTGGGCGTTCGCCGATGGAGATGATGACGGTGTCTGCTGCGATCAACCGGCCGTCCTTGGTGTGCAGCCCTTTGTCATCAACCTTCTCGGTGAAGACCGGCCACTCGATCTTGCCACCGAGCCGTTCAAAGTGATCCAGCTCCTTTTTAAAGGCAGCCGGACGTTGGATATCGATGGCGGTGACCTGTTTGGCCCCCATCGCGTAGGCGCCGAGGCAGGTATCCATGCCGGCGTTACCGGCACCGATAACGACGACTTTCTCGCCGACCGGAGGGTTCTCGCCATTATTGACCGCTTTCAGGAAATCCAACCCTTTTTTCAGCCGTTCATGGCCGGGGAAGGGGATCACCACCGGATTGTGTGCGCCGGAGGCGATGATCACGGCATCAAAATCCCGCTGCAATTTGTTGAACAGCTCCCGGGTGACCGGGGTGTTGGTGCGGATGGCGACACCGATGTCTTTGACCCGTTGGATCTCCCGGTTGAGGCTGTCGGCGGGCAGACGATCGGTCGGAATCACCTGGCGCAGCTTGCCGCCGACCTCTTTGTCGGCTTCGATGACGGTCGCCCCGTGGCCGAGTAGCCGCAGATGCCAGGCGGCAGAAAGACCGCCGGGACCACCGCCGATAATGGCGACTTTTTTCCCGCTGTCCGGTTGGGGGATCGGTGATTCGGCTTCCAGCGACAGTTTGCCGAGTTCCTGCATCGAAACCGGCAGGTCGATATACTGGCGGGTACAGGCGTCCATGCAGGGATTGGGGCAGACTTCGCCGCAGACGCTGCCCGGGAAGGGGGAATAATGCAGCACCAGCTCGATCGCCTCTTTGTATTTTCCGGCGCGCAGCAGGTTGATCCGGTCCTGGGTCGGGATCGACGAAGGGCAGGCCGCCTCACAGGGGGCGCAGAAGGCCTTGTTCTGCCAGTGCGGAATTTTCAGCCGGTCGGCGCCGATATTGACCAGTCCGGCAACATGGTTGTAATCGTCGCTGACAACGTCGCCGAAGATGCCGCCTTCGATCCATTTGCCGAGCCGAAACTCGCGCATGCTGATGCGCATGGAGTGGCGCTGGCGGCGTTCTTCATAGGTCTTTGCGGAGATCTTTTTCCACTGGCCGAAATCGGTCAACTCTGTAAGGCGCTGACGGCGGTCGATTTTATCGAGAAAAATCGGCAATCCGTGACTGAGAAACTCCCGGTCGGCGTCATCAAGTTCGAGCAGCCAGACATCATCCGGCAGGTTTTTAACCGGGCCACGGACATAGATCGTGCCGCCGACCATGCCCATGCAGCTGCGATCACCGAGGACAGACTCGTAGTTTTCACAGTCGACGCCGCAGATAATCGCCGTACCGCCGCCCATAAATTCGAAGGAGAACGAGCCGGTATTTTTCAGTACCCAGAATTGCGGGGCGGGGAACGCCGGGTCGTGCTTCATCAGCGAACCGGAGCGGGTGCCGACGCGCCCGGCAACGTAGATCTTGCCACCGGCAGCGCAGTGGGCGGTGGTGTCGCCGCTGTCCCCTTTGATGACCAATTCGGCACCGGAATTCAGCCAGCCGGCATCGGCCGGGGCCGACCCGTTGACGACAATCCGGGTGCCGGACAGGCCGAAGCAGCCGACCCGTTGACCGGGGTTTTTGACGGTGAACTTCAGCGGAGTCTTGTCTTCACTCCACAGGGGGCCGCCGATATCGTGATGGCCGCTGGAGAGGATTTCGAATTCGGTTTCCCCTTTGTCCAGCCCGGCGTAAATTTTCTGCAGCAGTTGCTGGGTGGAAATCCGTTTTTTATCATCATCAAAGCCAATAATTTCTAATGCCATTGTCTTACGACCTCCTTAACAAACATGCTGAATCTGCAGGCGTTCGGCGACAGAACGGTCGGTGGCGATCAGGGCATCGGAGCGACCCACGGGGAGGGAGGAGTTACCGATCGGCGCGAGCAGCTTTTTGAACTCCTGATCCATCGCCAGGTAGTAGTTGACGATGTTCTGTGCCACCTTCTCCGGGTCGAGACGATGTACCAACTGTGGTTCCTGGGTGGTGATACCGGCCGGGCAGAGACCAGTGTTGCAGGCGTTGCAGCGGCCCATATCGTTACCGACACAACCGGCCATCTGCAGGATCAGCTTACCGGTGAAAACACCATTGGCACCGAGGCAGATCATTTTGAAGGCATCTGCGGCCAGATCACCGGTTTTCCCCAGTCCTCCGGCGGCCCACAGGAATCTGCCCCTGACGACCCTGGGTGACCGCGGCCAGGTAGCAGTCGCGCAGTTTGGAGACGATCGGGTGGCCGGTGTGATCGAGGCTGACTTCGTGGGCCGCACCGGTGCCGCCGTCGATACCGTCGAGAAAGAAGCCGCCGACGATGTTATACGGGTCACGCACCAGGTTGTTGAAGACCGAAACGCTGGTGGCCGAGGCCGCCACCTTGATGGCGACCGGGACACGAAATTTGAAGGCCGCGTTGAACGAGAGGAACATCTTCTGCACGCTCTCCTCGATCGAGTAGAGCCCCTGGTGGTTCGGCGGACTGAGCAGGTCGGCCTTGGGGACCCCGCGGATTGCTTGAATGTGCTTGGCGACCTTCTGTGCCATCAGCAGGCCGCCGTCGCCCGGTTTGGCCCCCTGGCCGATCTTGATCAGGATCCCGGCCGGGTCTTCGACCATGTGCGGCATGGTGTTGGCGATCCGGTTCCAGCCGAAGTGACCGGAGGCGATCTGCAGGATCAGGTATTTCAGATATTTTGATTTCAGCAGCCGCACCGGCACGCCCCCCTCGCCGGAGCACATCCGCACCGGCATGCCGCATTCCTCGTTGAGGTAGGCGACCGCCATGGCGACGCCTTCCCACATCCGCCAGGAGAGGGCGCCGATCGACATGTCACCGATAATCACCGGGTAGATCCAGTTGACCGGCGGGGTCAGCTCCTGGGTCACCAGTTGCTGATCCTCGTTCGGGACGAAGGGCAGTTTCTTGGGCGGCAGAATCCGGCCGAAGGGTGCCAGCAGGTCGAAGGTGTGGCGCTGGGCATCGAGGCTCGGGTCGGTCATCTGTGAAATACGGCCGACGCGGATGGTATCGAGGGTGCGGGTGCTGCCTTCGAGATTCTTGCGACCGCCCCGTTTGATCGAGTCGCCACCGAGACAGCGGGTGATGATCGGGTGCCGGGTGTCCGGGTTGCGCACCGGTTTGATGGCGTCGTTCGGGCAGACCTTCTCACACATGCCGCAGCCCCGGCAGTAGTCGCGGATCGACTTGGCCTGACGGATGACCGGAACCGCGGAGAAACGTGCCTTCGGCTCGGGGAAGTTACCCTCGGAGAAGACCGTCCGGCGTCGCTCGACTTTCGGCAGAATCGCCCGGAAGGTACAGGTGGCGACACAGGACCCGCACATGGTGCAGCGACCGGCATCGTAATTAATCTTCCAGGGGAGATCGTTGGCGGTGACATCGTTCAGTTTCATTGTTTCCATCTCTGGACCTCCAAGTTGTCGTCGATCACGACAACTTCACGCTCGTTCGGGTAGATATCGGTTTCCCAGTCACGCTCAGGAAGAATCTCGTTGATGCCGCAGACCTCCGAGGAAATTACCACCGTGTCAGCGTCCCGGCCGATCACCACCGGGCGCAGTTTCTTGGCATCACAGCAGCTGAACAGGGTGTTGTCCGGCAGCATGCCGATAATGGTGTTCGGCCCGTTGATTTCCAGGTGGGCCAGTGACTGGCGGATGGCGAGCAGCTGTTTCTGGTCTTCGCGCTGCTCGATCTCCTCAAATGGCAGCGGGGTGACCACATGCTTGTAATAGCGCAGCGGCCAGCCGAGCTCGCGGTGGACATAATGCAGGGTGTAAAGGAAACACTGGGAATCCGATTCAAAACCGATATAGCCGCGGTGCAGCCCCTGCTGGAATTCCTTGTTTTTCAGATAAAAGGTATTTTCCCCGTTGGCCAGCGCCGTGTAGCCCTGCAGGTGGAACGGGTGGGCGGCGTAACGGACGATATCGTAGTTGGTGTTCTGTCGGCACTGGGCGGTGATCACTTTGGCGGTGAAGCGGTCATCGGCTTCCCAGAGGTTGAAATAGGTGCCGATGTCACGCGGGTCGCCGATCTCTTTCAAGGTGATGATATCCGGCCAGAAGGAGTAGACAAAGCCCTCCTCATTCGGTTCCAGGGCGGCCCGCAGTTGCAGCCGGATATCGAGCAGCAGGTCTTCCTTCTCTTTCTGGCCGGCCTTGCGATAGGTGCGCGGATAATCGAAGGTTTCAAACACGTAGTTCGGCATGGCGTTGATATCGAGCCCCGGCTGGTCGTTGACTTCCGGCGCCCATTGCATGACCCTGAGAAAGCCGCTTTCGTGCAGGATGTCTTCAGCGAGTTTGATCCCGGCATCGGTGCAGGCCATCGACAGGGTCGGTAGTTTTTTGTACTGCTGAAAGATGCCGCCGAGATCCTGCATGATCATGGCAAAGCCCGAGTTGTCATGCCCTTTCTGCTGCGATTGCATCAATTGCAGGGCCATGCTCGGATGGATATAGTTGCGACTCTTGATTGCGCCAATACGACACATAGTTCGACTCCTCGTTGTGCAACAGCGGTGTCTTGTTCAAAGTGGCTTCGGATGATTCGGGAACCGGTCGGGTTGTCAGCCGGTGAGTTGTGAAACACATTTGGTTCAGCAGTTTTTATGCCAGTTTGTGGAAAACCGTCCAGATCGCTGCAAAGACGTTTTTTTTATTTTGAAACACGGGTTTGCGTACAGACGGGAAGCCTCTTGCCGGAGGGTCGGTTCAGGGAGGCGATAGATGTGAGTAGGATTGTTCGCAAACTGAGTACTTTATTTCGGCGAGGGAGCCTGTATCGAAGGACACAGGCTCCCCATCATATTGCGCTGCTGAATACTTACAGGGTGATAATCCAACCGTCAGGGTCGGGCAGCCGGCCGTACTGGATGCCGGTCAGGGTGTTGTAAAGCTTCATCGTCAGCTCGCCCGGTTGGCCATCCCCCAGTTGGACACACCGATCTTTGTAGCAGAAGGAGCCGACCGGGGAGATGACCACCGCGGTACCGGTTCCAAAGGCTTCCTGCAAGCGTCCATTTTGCGCACCGGCCATTACTTCCTCGACGGTCATGGCCCGTTCTTCAATGTCGTAGCCCATCTCCCGCAGCAGGGTCAGGGTTGAACGCCGGGTAATCCCGTCGAGCACCGTGCCGTGCAGTGGCGAGGTGATGATTTTGCCATCGTAGAGGAACAGCATATTCATACTGCCGACTTCTTCAACGTAGCGTTTCTCCTTGGCGTCAAGCCAGAGGACCTGGTCGTAACCCTTCAGCGCCGCTTCGCGGGCGGCGTAAAGGGAGGCCGCATAGTTACCACCGGTTTTGGCTTCGCCGGTACCACCTTCGGCCGCACGGACATAGTGGTCGGAGATCCAGATCTTGACCGGGGCGATACCACCTTTGTAGTAGGCACCGACCGGGCAGAGGATAATGTAGCAGAGGTACTGGTCAGCCGGGCGCACACCGAGCATCGGCTCGGTGGCGATCATCGTCGGCCGGATGTAGAGACTGGTGCCTTCGCTGCGCGGGACCCAGTCAGATTCGAGGCGGATCAGTTCGAGCAGGGAGTCGAGAAAGAACGGCTCATCAACCTCCGGCATGCACATCCGGCGGGCACTCTGGTTGAAGCGGCGGACATTGTCGGCCGGCCGGAACATGGCGACCGAGCCGTCTGGACGACGGAAGGCCTTCAGCCCTTCGAAAATTTCCTGCGAGTAGTGCAGAACCATCGCCGCCGGATCCATGCTGAAGGGAGCGTAGGGTTGGATGCGTGCCGAATGCCAGCCTTTACCGGTGTCATATTCCATGACGAACATCCGGTCAGTAAATTGCTTGCCGAACACCAGGCTGCTCTCATCGGTGATCTGTGGTTTGGGCTCAGTGACGGGTAAAATTTCAAGATTCATGGCAAATCCCTCCTGCAAAGGCAGAGTGAAGACTGACCATTTTACTTAGCACAAGGTTGCCGGAGGCTGCAAGGTTATCCCTCATTGATGGGAAAAGATAGCCGCTGCCTTGCGGAAAAGTGAAAAGAACTTTACTATCGAGAAGTGTTTGACTGAGATCCCCGGAGGATGCCGATGGCAGCAATTGAACTCAAATACGCAGCGGGAAAACAGCGCGGACAAGTTCCCTGGCCGGCCGCGTGGCTGAGCCCGAAACTGCTGTCCGCCGCTGAGCCGACAGCGCTGATCGCCGCGGCGCTGCGGCAGCCGATCGGTTGCCCGCCGCTGGAGCAGATCATCAAACCGCAGGAATCGGTGCTGATCGTCACCTCCGATATCACCCGCTACACCGGCAGTGAAATTTACCTGCCGATTCTGGTCGCCGAGCTGAACCGGATCGGGGTGGTGGATGAGCAGATCAGTATTCTCATCGCCCTCGGCATCCACCGCTCACAAACCGTTGAGGAACACCGCAAAATTCTCGGCCCGCTTTATGGTCGGATTGCCGTTTTTGACCATGATTGCGATAACCCCGGGCAACTGGTTGAATTGGGGCGGACCGATAACGGTTTGCCGGTGTCGATCAACCGCCGTGCGGTGGAGGCGGACCGATTGATCGTCACCGGGACGGTCGGGTTTCATTATTTTGCCGGTTTCGGCGGCGGCCGCAAAGGGCTGGTGCCGGGGATTGCCGGTCGTGAAACCTGTATGCAGAGCCATTTTACGGTGTTCAATCCACCCGCAATCGGTGGTAAGCATCCACGGGCAACCACCGGTTTGCTGGAAGGGAATCCGGTACATCAGACGTTGTTGCAGGCGGCCCGGTTGGCGAAACCGGATTTTCTGCTCAATACGGTGCTGTCGCCACAAAAGGAGTTGCTCGGTGTTTTCTGTGGCGATCTGGAACAGGCGCACCTGGCCGGTTGTGAACTGGTGCGTGATTTATTTCAGGTACCGTTGGCGCAGGCGGCCGATCTGGCAATTATCTCCTGCGGCGGGGAACCGAAAGATATCAACTTTATTCAGTCACAAAAAGCCCTTGATTACGGCTGTCGGGCGGTTCGCGAAGGGGGGACCATCATCCTGCTGGCCGCTTGCCGCGACGGTTTCGGCAATGCGACTTTTTATGACTGGTTCAAATATCAGGATCTCGATGAGTTTGAGCGAGCCCTGCGGGCGGATTATCAGATCAACGGCCAGACCGCCCTCACGACCTTGAGCAAGGCCCGGCGGTTTCGGGTTATCCTGGTCAGTGAATTCAGCGCCGGGCAGACGGCGCGGATGGGGATGGAAAAAGCGGCGGAGCTGTCGTCCGCTATCGAACTGGCCAGGGCCGATCTGCCGGCCGAGCCGACCGTTGTGGTGATCCCGGACGGGGGAACGGTCTTGCCGATAGTTGAAAAAACTGTTTAGCCACCAAGGCGCCAAGACACCAAGGAAAATCAAAATCTTTAACGCAGAGACGGAGAGAAGCAGAGAAGATCAAGGGCCAAAAACGGAATCTAATTTGGTTAAAATCCAAAACAAAAAGTTTTTTTGTCTTTCTCTGCGAACTCTGCGTCTCTCCGTTAAAAAGCTTTTCTTGGAGTCTTTGTGCCTTGGTGGCGATAATTGAAGTTAGGGGTATAACTAATGCCGACTAAAGAAGAAGTCCTCCAGCAGGTGATCGAATCGGGATCGTTGCCGACCCTGTCGACGGTGGCCTCCAAGCTGATCAACATTACCGGCAAGGAGGAGACCACCATTCACGATATCACCAAGTTGATCGCTCAGGATGTCTCTTTGTCGAGCAAGGTTCTCAAGGTGGTGAACTCCTCCTTTTATAACTTCCCCAACGAGGTCGGTACCATCCAGCAGGCGGTGGCGATTCTCGGCACTAACGCGGTTCGCAGCCTGGTGCTGTCTTTTTCGTTTTTGAATATGGAACGTCCACTGCACGGTAAGGGGTTCAATTACGAGCGTTTCTGGGAGGAGTCGCTGGCGGCGGCGGTCGCCTCCAAGTTGATTATGGCAAAGGTGTCCGATGCCGACCCGGAGGAAGTGTTTACCGTCAGCCTGTTGCAGAACCTCGGTAAACTGATTCTTGCCTGCGCATTTCGCGAGAGTTACGATCAGCTCTTGCTGGAAGCGGACGGCAGCGAGGAAAAGCTGCTGCAGCTGGAAGATGAAAGAATCGGCGCCAACCATGCGTATATCGGCAGCGAAGCGGCCAAGCAATGGAAGTTTCCCGAGTCTCTGGCCGTACCGATCGAGTACCATCACAATCCGGACAGTTATCCGCATCCGAATTCTGAAATGTTTACCGAGATCTGCGTTGTGCATCTGGCCGCCCTGCTGTCCAACATGTTGTATTCCGGTAAGCCGATCGAATATTATGCGCCGTTCCGTCAACGGGCGCAGAAGATGTTCAAGCTGGAAGGGAAGGTGATCGACGAAATCCTGGAAGAGGCGAATACCGAGGTGACCCGGGCCGCTGATTACTTTGGGTTGAATATCGGCGGAACCTCCTCAATTCCAGAGTTGCTGCAGGGGGCGAATATCGAACTCAGCCTGCTCAATATGAGTTATGAGCAGATGAACCGGGAGCTGGTTCAGGCGAAAATACAGCTGGAAAAACTGACCGCCGAACTGGAAGAGAAGAACACTTATCTCGAAGGGATTGCCAACCTTGACGGACTGACCGAAATTTACAACCATCGCTATTTTCAGGAGGCTCTCGACAAGGAGATCAACCGCTCGATCCGTCACGACACCGAGCTGAGTCTGGTACTGGCCGACATCGACGGCTTCAAGCGGTTCAATGATTTTCACGGTCATCAGACCGGTGATTATGTGTTGCGCGAGGTTGCCCGCCTCTGCAGTGATTTAATCCGCGAATATGACCTGGTTGCCCGCTACGGCGGTGAGGAATTTGTTTTCGTGCTGCCGGAGACCGCACTGGATGAGGCGTTGGTGGTCGCGGAAAAAATCCGCGCCGCGATCGAGCAGCACCCACTCCGTCTTGGTGAGGATGATTACCGGGTGACCGTCAGCTTCGGGGTTGCCGGTTTTTGCTCGGACAGTAAGCCGGTGATGAAAAAATCGGAGCTGATCGAGCGGGCTGACAAGGCGCTTTACAGTGCCAAAAAGAAAGGTCGCAACCGGGTTGAAGCCTATGTAGAAAAAAGTGGCTGGTTCGGCCGGCCAAAGTAGACTTTTTTAGTCAGATATTGGATAATGAAACCTGCTCCGGAAAATCGGGTACGGAGATCTGCTTTATGGTAATCTTCGCGCTTTCTCATTTTTCTCAACAAGAATAGCCACCAAGACGCCAAGGCACCAAGGAAAGTCAAAATCTTTAACGCAGAGACGGAGAGAGGCAGAGAAGAGCAAAACCTCAATCTTATCTTCAGGTTAAAAGCCAAAACATTAAGTTCTTGCCTTTCTCTGCGAACTCTGCGTTCTCAGCGACTCTCCGTTAAATGCTCTTCTTGGTGCCTTGGTGGCTAATAAAGTCTTTGAGCTTCTGAGGATTTGAATCGATGTTGAACACTGAATTTATCGCCAAACTGCAACAGATCGTCGGTAATGAATATGTCTCCACCGACCAGGCCGATCTGATCTGTTACTCCTACGATGCAACCCAGAAACAGTTTTTGCCCGATGTTGTCGTGCATCCCGCCAGCGCCGAAGAGATCAGCCGGATCCTGCGGCTGGCCAACGAATGCCGGATTCCGGTGTTCCCGCGCGGTGCCGGCAGCGGTTTTACCGGCGGCAGTTTGCCGGTCAGCGGTGGAATCGTGCTGGTGACCACCCGCCTCGATCGGATTCTGGAGATCGATGAAGAAAATCTGGTGGCGACCGTTGAACCGGGTGTCGTGACCGAACAGTTTCAGAAAGCGGTCGAGAAGGTCGGTCTGTTCTATCCGCCCGACCCGGCATCGCTGAAATTTTCCACGCTCGGCGGCAATGTCGCCGAGTGCGCTGGTGGCCCGCGCTGTGTCAAGTACGGGGTAACCAAGGATTACATCATCGGCCTCGAGATTGTTACCCCGACCGGTGATATCATCAAAACCGGTGGCTCGACCATGAAAGGTGTGGTCGGCTATGATCTGACCAAACTGATCTGCGGCAGTGAGGGGACGTTGGCGGTGATCACCCGGATTATCATCAAGCTGTTGCCGAAGCCGGAAGCAAAAAAGACCATGCTGGTGCTGTTCGACTCCATCGACGGCGCAGCGCAGGCCGTCTCGGCTATCATCGGCCATAAGATTATCCCGACGACGCTTGAATTTATGGATGGCCGGACGATCGACTGTGTGCGCCAGGCAACCGATCTGCAGCTGCCGGATACGGCCAACGCGGTGTTGATTATCGAGGTCGACGGCGACCGCGAATTCCTCGACAAGCAGGTGGCGAAGATTGCCGAAATCATCCGGCCGCTCGGGGTGGTTGAAACCCGCATCGCTGAAACCGCGGAAGAAAGTGAAGCGCTCTGGCAGGTCCGGCGTTCGGTGTCGGCCAGCTTGCGCAAAGTCAACCCGGACAAGTTTAACGAGGACATCTGCGTGCCGCGCTCCAAGGTGCCGGAGATGATCCGCAAAATCGATGTGATTGCTGACCGGTACCAGGTCCCGATCGTCAACTTCGGCCACGCTGGTGACGGTAACATCCATGTCAATGTGATGATCGACAGCAAGGTTGCGGGGGAGCAGGAAAAAGCGGATAAAGCCATCGAAGAGGTCTTTAAGGGGGCGCTTGAATTGGGCGGCACCATGAGCGGTGAGCACGGGGTCGGCATTATGAAAGCACCTTACCTCTCGCTGGAGCTGGCCGATACGGTGGTCGACTACATGAAGACGATCAAGCGGGCCCTCGATCCGAACAATATCCTCAACCCGGGGAAGATTTTCCCGAGTGATAAAACCTGATAGCCACTAAGACGCCAAGGCACCAAGAAAGGCTTTTAACGGAGAGACGGAGAGACGGAGAGAAGACCAAAAACAGAATCTGTTTCAGGGTTTAAAATCAAACAAAAAGATTTTCGATTTTCTCTGCCTCTCTCCGCCTCTCCGTTAAGATTTTTGATTTTCTTGGTGTCTTCGTGACTTGGTGGCAGAGATTTAAATTATGGCAAAATTGAAAAAACTTGAAGATTTTCGTGAAGAGATCGACCAGTGTGTCAAGTGCGGCGCCTGTCGTGCGCACTGCCCGGTCTTCGGTGCCGAAAAGCACGAGGGTCGGGTTGCGCGCGGCAAAATTGCGTTGGCTGATGCGCTGCTCAATGGCGAGGTCGAGATGGAGGATCGCTTCCTGCTCGACATGTCGCAATGCCTGTTGTGCGGCAGTTGCTATACCCAGTGTCCGAACAAGGTGCCGACTGAGGAGATCGTTGCCGCCACTCGTCGCAGAATTGCCGAGAAGAAGGGGTTGTCCACCTTCGGCAAGGGGGTGGCAACGGTGCTGAAGCATCAGGGGTTGATGGATCTGCTGGCGAAAAGCGGCGGGGCGCTCTCCGGTCTGTTGTTCAAGAAACTGCCGGAGGACAGTGGTCTGCGGTTACGCTTCCCGGCACCCTTTATCAGCTCGGACCGGACACTGCCGCCGCTGACCGGCAAGCCGTTTCGTGAGCGGTGTCCAGAAATTATCCATGGCAAAAAAGGCCAGCCGACGGTGCTTTTTTTTACCGGTTGCGGCATCAATTACATGTATCCGGAAGTCGGCGAGGCGCTGCTCAAGGTATTGAAGTTTATCGGCGTGACCGTCATTATCCCGAAAGATCAGGTCTGTTGCGGGCTGCCGGCAGTCTCGGCCGGAGCCACCGAGACGGTCGAGTCTCTGGCGGAAAAAAATCTGACTGCTCTCGGCAGACATCAGTACGACTGGATCGTCACCGCCTGTGCGTCCTGTCTGGCTGGGCTGGGTAAAATTTATCCCGGGATGGGCGAGGAGTTTTCCGATTACTCATTGAAGGTGAAGGATATCTTTGTCTTTCTGGTCGAGCAGGGATTTACCGAACAGCTGGCAGCGTTACCGAAAGCCGCCAATCGACAACGGGTGACCTATCACGATCCCTGTCATCTGCGTACCCGTGGTATCATCGAGGAACCACGACAGATTCTCAAAGCGCTGCCGCAGGTTGACTATGTTGAAATGGAAGAGGCTGGAACCTGCTGTGGTTTTGGCGGGACCTACTCGGTTTATCATTACGACACCAGTAAAAAGATCGGTGCGAAAAAGGCGGGGTTTATTGCCGAGAGTGGTGCCGAGCTGGTGGCAACCGACTGCCCCGGCTGTATTATGCAGTTGCAGGACAGTATCAATCACGCCGACGGTAAACAGCGAGCAGTGCATATTCTGGAGCTGGTGGCTGAGGCGTTACCGGATTAAAGAGGATTAGCCACCAAGACACGAAGGCACCAAGAAAGGCATTTAACGGAGAGGCGGAGAGAGGCAGAGGAGAGCAAAACCCCAATCTTATTTTCAGGTTAAAAGCCAAAACATTAAGTTCTTGCCTTTCTCCGTCTCTCCGTTAAAGCTTTTCATAATCAGGGGACATAATACCTATTCCATGTCAATTCTCCACATGAACCCCAGGTTAATATGCATTATGTCCCCTGATTCGTGATGAGCCGGACAGATGTTGTGCTACAAACCCGGACAGTTTACGTGTTACCGACACTGGCGCACATTTCTCTTGATCGATACCCACAAATATTAAATAATAATATATTGACTTCAGCGGAGGATTTATGCCGAAAAACACAAGCGTTACACTTGGCCCCCATTTTGAAAAATTTGTCGGTCAGCAGGTTTCCTCAGGTCATTACGGATCGGTCAGCGAAGCAGTTCGCGCAGGGCTGCGATTGCTCGAAGAGAAGGAAGCAAAGTTGAATCTTCTTCGTAAAGCCCTGAAAGATGGTGAGGTCAGTGGGACCGCAGAGTATTCTTTGGATGAATTGATTCAGGAACTAGATGCTGAAGCCCTGAAGTAATGGCTGACTTTACTCTGACTGGAAAAGCCAAAAACGATCTAAAAGA
>JAADGW010000017.1 GCA_013152145.1 Deltaproteobacteria bacterium | reverse complement strand
TGGGCAGATGTTCATGCCGCTGAATGCCTTCCTACAGGCATGTGATTTGCCGTTGGCTTGGTGGAGCAGGCCAATCCCTTGGATTTCATGTATACGCTCAAGCATTGTTCCCCCTGGCCACTTTAAAAAAAGAGATCTACAAACAAGAAGAGTCTTTGATTAAATGATTTTCTAGCTTAGTTTCTCAACGACCATTAACAACCAACCCCGGCATCTGATCCCAAGTCCGCCCCTGCAACATCCGCCCGGCCTTCTTCTTCCGCACCCCGCCCCACTGCTTGAAAAAGAAAGGAACCTCAGCCCGCAGGCACTGATCCTTGATCTCGACGACCCATTCCTCTTTCATCGGCCGCGCCCCCGGCCCTGACTCCCCCCCGACGATCACCCAGTCGATCCCCGCCAGGTCAAGATCAGACACCGGCCCCAACAAAGGCTCTATCGATAAAAACTTGACCCGCGCCCGAGTTGCCCGCAGATGGTCAACCCGGAAGGTGTAATCATTATTCTCAACACTGACCCCCATCCAGATATTTTGCGCCCAGGGCAGCTCCACACTTAACTCAGCCAGCCGCTCGGCCCGCTTGGTCAATACCTGAAAGGTATGCCAATGCGCCCGGCACATGATATCGAAGACCTGCTTGACAAAATCGACCGGGACATCCTCCAAAAACAGATCGCTCATGGAATTGACAAAGATGGTTTGCGGTTTTTTCCATGACAGGGGCAGTTCAAGGGCATGCGGATGAACCGCCAGTTCAAAGCCGTTGACATAATTTTTCTGTCCCATGGCTTGCAGGCGCTTTGCCATCCGCTCGGCGTAGCAGTGTTTACAGCCAGGGCTTATCTTTTCGCATCCGGTGACCGGGTTCCAGGTCGATCCGGTCCACTCAATGGCAGAATTGGAGGCCATTTTATTATCCTTTTAATATGTGTCCAGCAATCCTGAGCGCAATCGGTGTACCTTTCTTGTTGCCGCAAGCGAAACATAACAAATACAGGGGATTTCTACGAGAGTTGTAAAGCGGCAGAGGTTTTTTAACCACTCCGGCAAATATCGAATCCAATCTCCGCACAAAGAAATCAGCAATCTGCTGAAAATCCCCCGTTTTTGTTGATGTCTCCTCGTCAGAGAACAAGTCTTGCTGGATCTCCGTTGTATAAAATTGCTCTTTCCAGTCCGAACAGCCGAAAATATTATTCAGCTTTTGTTGCCAAGTGTCGGGAATGATACCATTTTTGGTCAGAAGCCGATTAACGCCGACACCGAGCGGGAACAGGTACCACATATCGATCGCTTTTGTTGCGGCAATCGCTTCGATGGTCTGCCACGAAACATTCATACCGAAGGGATCGAGAAATAGGACCGCCCGCAAATTTCGGCGCTTCGACATAAGGTCACAGATACGCACAAGTGCTGCATTTGCATCATCATTGTCAATGTGAATATCCTGCGCTTTTGCGGGAAAGTCCTGCTTAAGCCTTTCAAGCTCTTTGCACTTCCGGGCATCCTGTTCGATAAAGTGATATTCTGCAAAACGTGGCTCCGTTTGCAGAGCAATTTTGGCAGAACCAGCAAGGAATGCTTCTGTATCCTCAGCTGCCAGATCTGGAAACATAAGAGTCTGCTGATTCTCTTCACTTTTGATATTTCGATAACCGGTACCGGCAAAAGCATCAATGTAAATAAGGCGAAAAGGTTTGTTTTTAAGTGCAGTTGTATAAGCAGACAAATATTTCTGTATCCGTAAAAGCTTTTCAGTTGTCCAGTCTCCACCGAATTTCTGTAAACCGTTATCCATGTCGTCCCCCTCGCTGATTATTATGAACCCCGATTACGACAGAAAAAGACACCCCGCTTCAGCAGAGCAGAGAACTTGAAAAACAGAAGTAAAAATTACCTGACAATCCATCGAATCGAAACCAGATTTTCCAACGTGTCCCTGCGCTGCAATTTCCCTTCAATCTCCGTGATCAATAGTTCACGCTTCGAATTGATCTCATCCTGAGCCTCAAAAAGCGCCCGCTGCTTGGCATTACGCTGTCCCTCCAAAGCACGAATCTGCTTCTGTACCTCAAGCTTCTCTTCCAACGTCAAAACCGACACGGGATTGGGTTATTCCTCTTCGTCCCCAATCAACCCTTTCGCATCCTTTTCTTCAAGTTCCATCAATGGTGGAGTGCTTTTGATCCGCTTCTCAACCTTGCTGATATGTTCTGCAGGCGGAATATTTTCCGGCATGACTCCACCGATCCGACTGATTGCTTCACGCACTTCTCTCCCCACGGCCTCATGGGTGCGGATGGCTTGTTGCTGATCTTTGACTTGTGTCTGCGCCAATTTGTCGCGAGTCTGCGTCATGCGAAATTGATTAGCCGCCAGCTCAGTTGTATCCATCCGATCCATCAGGCTGTCTTTTTTCGGGATCTCTTTACGCTGCTTGATTCCTGCATTACCCAGCCCGCCATACAAACCCTTGTACCCGGCATCGTGGAAGATACCGAACATCCGATCCTGGACGCCCGCGTCTCGCGCAGCACCGGACAGTGCTTTAAATTCCTCGCTGGTTTGCTTGCGAATTTCCAACCGCTCCACATCTGCGGCTAAGGCATCGGACATCTCCTGGCGGCGGGCCTGAATAGCGAAATACTTTTGGGCCTCGGCTATTTCTGCTTTGCGAGGGTCTCCATTCTGGGCAATGAGATAACAGGCAAAACGCGAGAGGTGATAATCTTCTACGACCTGCACGGAGCCTTTACCACCTTTGATCGGTTTGCCGGCGCCGGCAAAGTGATAACCCGGCTCATTTCCCGATTGTTTACAGGAAGTTATCGCCCTCTTGATCGCATCTTCAAAACGCCGCCACTGTTTATATCCCAACAATGGCTGAAGTTCTCGGGCACTCCAGAATTCGGCCCCGTGCTCGTTCTGTTTTTTAAGATCTTCAAAAGAGATCTTTCCTTTTACCGGCAAAGTTTTCTTTGTCATTGTGCCCCTCCCCATTTTCTGGCTGAAATCCTGATAATTAATCGCTGATTTTATACCACGCGCCACCGAATGCTGAACAGTGTATGAAGTGATTCCCTGCGCTGCAACTTCCCCTCAATCTCCGTAATCAACATTTCACGCTTCGAATCAATCTCATCCGTAGGGGCACCCCTTGCGGGTGCCCGGTTTGTTCACGACGTAAATCTGGTGACAGATCAGACCCGGATACCCGCGAGGGGTATCCCTACAACATCCATTGTTCGGATTGCGCCGGTTGATCTTTTTTGACCAGCGGATTTTCTCGGTCTAATTCCCAATGTAATGGATTGTCAACAATGTACCGGCGAATGCGTTCCATTTCGTTGGCGTTGCGTATGATATGGTCGTAATAATTTTTCTGCCAAAATTTCCCAACGGCATTCAGGTTCTCTTCTTTGATGATTTTCAGCCAGGCATTCACACACAACGACTTGAACGAACCAACAATTTCCCCGATAGATGGTTGCCGTAGGGGCACCCCTCGCGGGTGCCCTTGTTCAACACACGGTGTTTCTCGTTCGACGCGCATCAGCCTTTCTTCATCTCCGAAACCCGGATACCCGCGAGGGGTATCCCTACGAAGGATAATAATTCCATGAAAATGGTTGGGCATAATCACAAATTCATCCAGCATTACACCCAAAAAACGTTCCGGCAAATTCTGCCACTGTGTTTCGATGATGTGCCTCAGCTGCTCATGTTCTTCGAAATGACAACCACGATCAAACGTACACATCGTCACAAAGTATGCGCCATTCTGTGAATAGTCATAACCTTTTAAACGTATGGAGCGCCGCTGGTGAATATCGGGATTGTAGCTGCTCATACAATGAGAGAACAGGTGACGCGGGAAAGGTTATAATCGTCAACGCTCATCAGACCACCAGAACCGAGTTCGACCATTTTGCCAGCGTCGGTAAAATGGTAATCAGGGTTATTCCCCGACTGTGAGCAGGAAGCCACGGCTCTGTTGATCGCATCTTCAAAACGCCGCCACTGCTTAGACCCCAGTAACGGCTGAAGTTCACGAGCACTCCAGAATTCGGCCCCGTGCTCATTCTGTTTTTTCAGATCTTCAAAAGAGATATTTCCTTTGACCAACAAAGTTTTTCTCGTCATTGTGCCCCCCCCTATTTTCTGGCTGAAATCCTGATAATTAATCGCTGATTTTATACCACGCGCCACCGAATACTGAACAGTGTGTGAAATGATTCCTGGCGCTGCAATTTCCCTTCAATCTCCGCAATCAACATCTCACGCGTCGAATCAATCTCATCCGTAGGGATACCCCTTGCGGGTGCCCTTGTTCAACGCACAGTGTTTCTTGTTCGACGCACGGTGTTTCGTTCGACGCACGGTGTTTCTCGTTCGACGCGCACCAGGATACCCGCAAGGGGTATCCCTACGAAGGATAATAATTCAACTTTAACAGACGGGATAAACTTGTAACATACTAAAATAACAAAACAAAAGCACCATCAACTGTAGCAAAATAGGTTATCGCCAAATAACCGTACCCAACCCAGGAGATGATGCTTTGGATCCGATTGTAGCAGAGGCTGTTTCATGTCAACAGCAAATCAATTCGTTCTTTGTCAATCAACGCAGCACACTGCTACTGAAGCAAAGCAACAGGGTCAAGCAGTGCGGCATCGCACCCACCGTGATCACGACCGTCATCATGATAACGGCTAAGCTGGGTCTGCTGATTATTGCGGGCTGGAAAAATTGAGCCAAAACAAAAACCACCGTCAATTTCCTGTCGAAATTCAAACGCAATAAATTTATTCCCGAGGGGGTTGACCCGGGCAAAAATTTTATTTAAGTTATCAAACGTTCGTTTAATTTTTTGCCGGAGAGTCCCATGCCGTTTTATACCCTGCCGATTTACCTGCTGCTTCTGGTCGGCCAGCTGTTGTTCAGCCCCGCAGTTTCTGCAGAAACCCTTCAGCTTGAGGATGCCGTCAGGATTGCCCTCAGCAGTCACCAGCGGATCATTCAGGCCAAAGAGCGCTACGCGGCCAGCTCATCCTTGGCGGATGCCGCCCGCAGTGAACGACTGCCGAAGATCGATTTCAGCTTCAGCTACGATCGGCTCAAAGATCAGCCGTTTGAAATCTTTCAGGGGACAGCGCTGAGCGTCAACGATACAGACCTGGTGCACTACCAGCTCAGCCTGAGCCAGCCGCTGTTCACCGGCTATGCCCTGACGGCCCGCCAGAAGCTGGCGGAACTGGGGGTCGATATGGCCCGCTACGACCTCCAGCAGGCTCGTCGGCAGCTCGCCCTCGACGTTCACGTTGCGGCCCTGCAACTACTGCAGGACTCAGCAGGCAGACAACTGGCCGAACAGCAACGGGATCAGTTTAAAAGTCACCTTGCCGATGTGGAGGCGGCATTTTCCGAGGGGATGGTGCCGAGTAACGACCGTCTCAAGGCCGAAGTGGCCCTGGCCGCCGCCGAACAGCAGTTACAATCGGCGGACAGCAGACTGATTCTGGCCCGCAGCCGCCTCAACCTGCTGCTCGGTCGGCCGCAGCAACAGCCGCTGGAAATTGCCGAGCCGGCCGCCGTCACACCGCCGCAACAACCGCTTGAGGAACTGATCGGCATCGCCCTGCAACAGCGCCCGGAACTGCTTAACGCCAAGCTGGCCCTGGCCGCCGCCGGTGAGCAGATCCGCCTGGCGCGCAGCGGTGATTATCCGCAGCTGTCGCTGGTCGCCCGCTACTGGCGCGATGGTAACGACCTGTGGGCAGCGCGCAACCCTTACCGCAACCGGGACAACGCCGCGATCGGCCTGCGCCTCGACTGGAACCTGTTTTCCGGCGGTGGTGATCGTGCCCGGCTGAGTGCCGCCCAACACCAACGGCGCGCCCAACAACAGGTATTGCGGGAACTGGAAGATATGATCCGACTGCAGGTGGAAGGCTCACTGCGCCAGCTCATCGTAGCCGACAGCAACAGTAAAACGGCTGACAAAGCATTGCAGCAGGCGCGTGAAAACCATCGTCTATCGATCCTGCAGTTCCGCGAGAACCTGATCTCGACCAGCGACCTGCTGGATGCCCGGACAATCCTGACCCGTGCCGAGGCCAACCTGCAGACGGCTCACTACGGCAAGCTGCTGGCGATTGCCCAGCTCGGCTATGCCCTCGGCCGTGATCCCCTGCCCGCCGCGGAGACCAACTGATGGCCCGCCGCAGCAATCGTGAGGAGATCCTCAACCAGGCAATTCAGCAATTTGCGGCCGCCGGTTATGCGGGTGTGAGTATGCGTGATATTGCTCGCACCTGTGAACTGAATGTCGGCAGCCTCTACCATCATTTCAATGACAAACAACAACTCTACCTGGCTGCCGTGCAGCAGGCGTTTGCCGGTCGCGCGGCCCGCTTATTGGCAGTTCTGGAAAGCCCCGAACCGGCAACCGAACGACTGATGCGCTTAATCGAAGTATTGTGCCAGCTGCTCGGCGAGGACCAGACCTTCAGTCGGCTGATCCAGCGGGAAGTGATCGACGGCGATGAAGAGCGGCTTAAACAGCTGGCCGAACAGGTCTTCGGTCAGCTCATTGCGGCGCTCAATCGACTCTGTCAACAACTCAACCCGCGACTCGACCCGGCCCTGCTGGCCTGCTCGGTGATCGGTCTGGTGCTGCACCTGTTTCAATACGCCGCCCTGCACCGTCATTTACCCGGTTATCACCCGGAGCATGAACAGCCGGAGATTATCCGTCAACATATCCAGCAACTGCTTTGCCAGGGGCTGATTTCACCACCTTCTTCACGAGGTTCGGCATGAGCAGCGAAACATCGAACAGATCTTTTTCCACCAAACGCCGGGTTGCCGTACTGATCCTGATTCTGCTGATTCTGGTGCTGGCGGTCGGCCTGTTCCGTTTTATCCGTCACCGCCTTGAATATGCCCTGACCGACGCAGTTTTTGTTGCCAGTGACAGTCTGACTGAAATCGGCTTCGACCGGGTCAGCGGTGTCCTCACCGAGCTCCCGGTCAATGAGGGCGATCGGGTAAAGAAGGGCCAGCTGCTGGCGCGTATCGACCCGCAACGCTACCGGCTGGAAGTCAAAAAACTGGCCGCCGCCGTGCAGACCGCCGTCGAGAAACGGGCGGCCCTGCAGTTGAAACGGCAACGTCTGCAGCAAGAGTTTGAACTGAGGACCAAACTGGCGACCGAAGAGATCCGCCGCGTCGGCCGGCAGCAACAGGCGGCAGCGGCCAAGGTGGCCAGCCTGCAGGCGCGTATCGACCAACTCCAGCGGGATCATCAGCGGATGGTCAACCTGTTTGCCCAACAGGTGATTCCCCGGCAGAAGCTGGAACAGAGTTCCACGCAACTGGAGGCGGCCCGGGCAGAACGACTGGCCTTGCAGCGCAATCAACAGGCGTTTAATCCGGTCCGCAAGGCCGCTCGTCTGCAACGGCAACTGTCGCGGGTCCAGCAGCAGCAACTGCTGGAACTCGACCGCGACCTGGCCGCGGCCGCGGCAGGGGTCGCCCGGCTCCGCAGTATGCAGGAAAAAGCCCAGCAGGATCTGGCCGATACGGAGCTGAGGAGTCCGCTTGACGGTCGCCTCGCCAAACGTTTTATCAACCTCGGCGGCGATGTAACGCCGGGCCGAGCGGTGATGGCGCTGGTCGATCCCCAGGATATTTACATTATTGCCCTGCTCGAAGAGACCAAACTGGAAGGCGTGGAACCGGGTGCGCAGGTGCTGATCCGGATTGATGCCTACAGCGACCAGCAATGGCAGGGGAAGGTTGAGCAGGTGCTTCCCGCCTCGGCCGCCACCTTCGCGCTGGCCCCGCGGGACATTTCCGCCGGGGAATTCACCAAGGTTGCGCAGCGGATTCCGGTGAGGATCCGCATCACCGGGGGCTCGCTGGACAAACTCCGCGTCGGTCTCGGCGGTGAAGTCGAAATCCGCCGCAAGGATTCTTGATGCAACCAGCAGAGGATGATATTGCCAGCACCATCTCGGTCGGCTATCGCACCCTGTTGACGGTCATCGTCATGACCGGTTCGTTTATGGCGATTCTCGATACGACGGTTGTCGATGTCGTCATCCCAAAAATGATGGGCCCCCTGGCGACCGACCTGTACGGTATCCAGTGGGTGATCACCGCCTACATGACGGCGGCGGCGGTTGCCCTGTTGCTGACGCACAGCCTCGGGGCGGTGGTCGGCTTAAAACGGCTGTTTCTGATCGGGCTGGCAGTCTTTACCATCGCCAGCACCCTCTGCGGGCTGGCCGGAACCCTGCCGGAGATGATCTCCGCCCGGGTGATCCAGGGGATCGGCGAGGCCTTCATCATGGCCAGCGCACAAACCATCCTGTTTCTCATCTACCCACCGGAAAAACGCGGGCTGGCCATGGGGATTTATGCCATGGGGGTCAGCTTCGCGCCCTCCCTGGGGCCGACCGTCGGCGGCTGGATTACCGAACATTTTGACTGGCGCTGGGTCTTTTACATCAACCTGCCGACCGGGGCCCTCAACCTGGTTGCCGCCGCCTTTTTTCTGCCCAAACTGCCCGGCCGCAGCAACAAGCTGCAGTTCAATTTCCGCAGCTACCTGCTGCTCGGCGGCTTTACCGTCAGCCTGTTGATTTTGCTCTCGCGCGGTCAGCAGCTCGGCTGGGGTCAGTCAACCCTGATCGGTATCCTCGGCTTCTGCGCCGCGCTGTTGCTGTTGTTCTACCTGTTGAGTGAACTGTTCAGTGAAAAACCGTTGATCGATGTCGCCATCTTCCGCGACCGTGTTTACGGCCTGTCGATGGGCTTCTATTTCTTTGTTCTCGGCCTGTCGATCTACCAGATTTTTTACCTGCTGCCCCTCTACTATGAAAACCTCAAGCATCTGAGTACCTTCGACACCGGTCTGCACATGCTGGCGTTTGCCATCTTTATCGCCATCTTCTCACCGCTGGCCGGGATCCTCAGTGATCGTTTCGGTGCCCAGAAAGTGCTGCTGGCCGGCACCCTGGTCTATCTGCTGACCAGTTATTTTCTGCTCCCTTCACTCAATTACTACACACCATCAGTCCGCGCCGCACTGCTGACCATCCCGTTGGGAATCAGTCTCGGCTCCTTCTTTGCCCCGCTTTCTGCGCTGGCGTTGCGTAACCTGGGACCCTACACCGCCCTCGGGGTCAGCCTGATGCACTATCTGCGATTTGTCGGCGGCAGCTTGGGGACCGCCATCGCCACCAACATCCTGGAAAAATCGACAGCGGTCCATTACGAGGGGATCTCGGTGATGCAGAACAGCATCCACCTGCATCAACAGCTGCCGCAACTCGCCGCAAAACTCGGTGCAAAGCTCGGCACCGACCCGGCGACCCTGTCCGTCAAGACACAGCTGCTGCTCAGCAAGCTGCAGCAACTGCAAGCGACCAGCTACGCTTTTCAGGATACCTTCCGCCACGGGTTTCTCTTTGCGGCCCTCGGCTCCTCTTTTTTGCTGGCGATCTTCTGGGTTTTGCGCCGTCAGACCGACAAAGCAGGAGATCAGGCGACCGGATAAGCAAAATCGGCCTTTCGTGCGACCCGAGTGGTGCATGGCTTTCTGTGGAATTATTTGCTAACCTGTCCCGCAACCATGCAACCCCCCTCTCAAAGGCGACAAAAATGACGAAACAAAATAATCTTCTGCGGACCGGCTTCGCACTGTTCAGCGCCGTCACTTCATTCATTTTTGTCTACTATGCGGTCAGCATCGTCACTGTCGGCAACACCCCGGAAGGGCTGAAGTTTTTTGCTTACGTAGCCGGAGGCTACGGACTGCTGAATATCTATATTCTGAGCTGGGCCTGGCGCAGTCAGGCGGGCTGGACGGTCTCTGCGAATATGGTGATCGCTGTCAGTTTTTTTGGTGTCGTGATAATGGATCTGCTCCGGGCCGGCCTTCAGGGCAGTATGCAGATCGTCGGCATTCTCGGGTTGGCGCTGGTCTTGGCGGTCAACTGGTTCACCGTCAAGATATTGTGTCAGAGCCGCCGATAAGCTGAGTATCCGGCTTTCTATTCATTGAGGAATAAAATATTCATTCCCGAATAGGGCAATTCTGGCAGCCGTCTTCCTCAGCCGCCCTGCAACAGTAAAATATCACGTTACTTCAGCTGATGACCGATCCGTCCGGACCCAACCCAATTGGTACTGATATTGCTCAGTAGAAGAGAGTATCATTGATGCGACAGACCTGTTAGCGGGTCGCAACCGGTCGGCGGTTCGTCTCTTCGGCCACAAGTTGGAAAAGGGGATAGCAATGGAATCGATCGGACCCGGAATGAATCCGCGGATTCAGCGACTGCGCCAGCTGAGCGTCGAAACCGAACCAAGCCTGTCGATCGAACGGGCGCTACACGAAACCGCCTTTTACCGGGAAAACTACGGGAAACATTCGATCCCGGTACTACGGGCGCTGGACTTCCTCGACCACTGTCAGAAAAAGACCATCTACATCGGTGACGATGAACTGATTGTCGGCGAGCGCGGCCCCCGGCCGAAAGCGGTGCCGACCTTTCCCGAGCTGACCTGCCACAGCGTCGAGGACTTTCGCGTGCTCAACAGCCGCGAGCAGCAGCGCTATACGATCAGCGATGAGGATATCGACAGCTACGCCCGTGAGGTGATCCCCTACTGGCAGGGACGTACGGTGCGCGAGCGGATCTTCGGCCATGTGCCGCCCGAGTGGCAGGCGGCCTACCAGGCTGGACTGTTCACCGAGTTCATGGAGCAGCGCGCCCCCGGCCACACGGCGCTGGACGGCCAGATCTACCGGAAGGGGATGCTCGATTTCAAGGATCGCCGCCGAGATCGCTGCCCTCGATTACCTGAACGATCCGGAAGCGACCGACAAGTTCGAAGAACTCAAGGCGATGGACATCTCCTGCGATGCGGTGATCCGATTCGCCGAACGGCACGCCGAACGGGCCGAGGCAATGATGGCGGAGGAATCTGATCCGCAGCGGGCGGCCGAGCTGAAAAA
Organism: Deltaproteobacteria bacterium; assembly: GCA_013152145.1. Classification (GTDB taxonomy): domain Bacteria; phylum Desulfobacterota; class Desulfuromonadia; order Desulfuromonadales; family Geopsychrobacteraceae; genus Malonomonas. The sequence goes on along the minus strand of JAADGW010000017.1, from coordinate 360 downwards.
GATCGCTGAAGTCTGTCGCAAAGTTCCGGCCCATAAACCGGACACCTTCTGGGAAGCAATCCAGATGTACTGGTTTGTGCATCTGGGCACCATCACCGAGCTGAACGGTTGGGACGCCATGAACCCCGGACACTTCGATCAGCACTTGGCGCCTTTTTATGCTGCGGAGCTTAATGCCGGCACCCTGACCCGTGAGCAGGCCAAGGAGCTGCTCTGCTGTTTCTGGATCAAGGTCAACAATCACCCGGCACCGCCGAAAGTCGGCATCACCGCCCGCGAGAGCGGCACCTACAACGACTTCACCAATCTCAACATCGGTGGCATCACCAGCGACGGCAAAGACGGTGTCAGCGAAGTCTC